>NATK01000086.1 GCA_002085285.1 Candidatus Latescibacteria bacterium 4484_7 | reverse complement strand
ACAATGGAAAAGAGATTCAAAGGAAAGAAGGCCCTCGTAACGGGCGGGTCACGCGGCATAGGCAGGGCGATATCTCTGAGACTCGCCTCTGAGGGAGCGGACGTGGCGATCAATTACGTGAAGAACGAATAGGCCTCCGGCAAGACGGTCGGAGAAATAGAAAAACTCGGCGTCAAAGCAGCGGCATTCAAGGCAGACATCTCCGACCCAAAAGAGCTCAAGAACCTCTTTGCCATGGTCGCCGAAGAGTTTTCCGGCCTCGATTTCTTTGTCTCCAACGCGGTCTCGGGCGTAGTGGGCCCCGCGGAGCGAATAGGACGATTCGGCTGGGACAGGGCGATGAATACGAATGCCAGGGCTTTCATGCTCGGAGTTCAGCAGGCGGTCAAACTCTTCCCGCCCGAAGGGGGCAAGGTGGTCGCCGTTTCGTCGATAGGAAGCTTCTTCTGCCTGCCCGGTTACACTGCAGTCGGTGCGAGCAAGGCGGCACTCGAAGCGCTCGTCCGATATTTCGCAAAGGAGCTTGCTCCAAAGGGGATCAACGTCAACGCGGTCTCCGGAGGACCAGTCGAAACTGAAGCCCTCGACTACTTCCCGGACAAGGAAAAGCTCCTCGAGGAGTGGAAATCGAGGACGCCAGAGCACAGGATCGCGAGGCCCGAGGAGATAGCCTCCGTGGCGGCATTTTTGTTGTCGGAAGATGCGCGGTGGATTCAGGGACAGACGATCGTGATAGACGGCGGCATCACGCTTTGACACCCAAATCCCGCCGCCAACAGTTCCGAGTTATAATCAACATAAACAGGTTCTTAAGATATACAACAGACATCGGCTGCAACAAGCATCATGCACCATCGAGGTGTCTGCCGCCCTTGCGTTCGAGCCACTCCTGGGGATCACGGAAATAATCGAGCGTATCCTCGAGTGAGAGCCTGTGCTCACGTTCGAACGAAGCAAGCATGTCGAAGAAATCCCTCTCACTGTCGTTTTCAGCTTTCCCGGCTAGCTTCTTGTAGAAATCTTCCGCCTCCCGCTCGAAATCGATCGCGATTTCGACTGCCCTCTCGTCCTCTGCGTCGACCTCTCCAGAATTCGCCGCTTCATTGATAACTCTGTCTATAATGACACCCAGCTTGCTGCTCGACATGGTTGCTTCAAAATCCTCCGGCCATTTGCCCCTCTCCTCGAGCTTCCCGTACAGCTCCAAGAGCTTGTTGTAGTGGACATCTTCGTCAGCGGCGATCGAGAGAAACATATCCTTGCCGATCTTGTTCTTCGTCCTACCCGCATGCATCAGATAGAATTCCTTCTCCTTCTTTTCGTTCGTCAGCGCCAGGTTCAACGCCTCGAGCTTTTCATCCTTGTTCATCACTATTCCTCCCCATACGAAACATAAACCAAATCAGTCAATACAACTTAATGACATTTCTTAACAAAATGCAATTTCTTTGTCGTTGTGAACCATCAAAACGCCTATTAGCTGAAAAAGTTGCCGCTCAGACAGAATAGCCGCTATCCTTTGGATCTTTTTCCCCCGGAACCTATGAATATCAGTCGACAATATGCGCCGCTAAATTAGATTAGACAGGTAAAAATCTTTGATTTCTAAAAATCTATCAAATCCCCAAAAGATATGTCAACGTGAATAAAGAAATGGAATCAACCGCTTGCGGGGCTTGAGATTCGGCCCGAAGCCTGTGATGAGCCTCGAATCATCCGCTTCAGTCCCTTCGACACGAAAGGATCAATGAATCGAGAGATGACGAAAGCTGTCGAAATCATAACGGCTATGACCGCCGCCAAAAGATAATATTTGTTTGCATCGCTTCCATAAGTGTTGAATATCATGTAACCGATGAACTGATGAATAAGGTACAGGGGGTAACTCAAGGCTCCCAGAGCCATTAGTCGATGAGAGCCTCTCGAACCGACCCTCCCTGCGCCGCTCAGCGTGACTCGGGCCATGAACAGATAAATCAAGACGATCATCAATGAGGCCGCTGTGACACTCAGCCCCGTATTATAATAGTGCACGAAGTGGGTGATGTGCCTTTCGACCTGCACAATCGAGAGTACCAGAGATAACAATATAACCACACTTTTGTACCAGTCCCATCCCTCCGCTTTTGCAGTGTAAAAAATGATACCTGCCGCGATGAACGAAGCGTACCGGGGCATTACGAAGATTCCGATCCTGGGGATATAACAGACTGTATCCAGCATCGCCAGGACGAGCCACGCGCCGGCGATCCATTTTATGTTTCTTATTTGTTTGACCAGCACCAGAAATGCAATTATAAAATAAAACCTCAATATTACGAACATGAACCAGTATGCTCCATCGACACTATCCACCTTGAAGTAATTCTGGACCATGGTGAGGTTCATCAAGAACTGGGACATGCTTACATTGAATCTCGTTCCTCCCAGGAGGATGGTCACAAGGGTCGTTAGAATAACCGCTGCCCAGTAGGTTGGATATAAGCGCAGGAATCTCTTTGAGACGAATGCTGCGAAATCCTTTCCCCTCGCACTCAATGTGATCGTATATCCGCTTATCATGAAAAAGGCGTAGACTCCGATCCACCCGTACCTGAAAACTGAGCCAAGAACGGGGAACGAGAGCTTTGACATGTCGTCTGCAGCATGGCCCCTGAAGGTGTAATGAAACATCACTATGGCGATGATGCTTATGAATCTTAATAGATCCAGCTCTGCCTGACGATTTGATGGCTTTTCGTTTTCAATCGGATTCATGGCCATCCCTCGAACGGTCAAATCATACGATCGATCCACATAATAGCGACTGCGCCGAAACGGCCAGCCGCCTGGGCTTTATTTGCCCGAGCTATTGGTTGGCGTCGTATCATCGCATTCCTCAACATGCCGAAACGGCCAGCCGCCTGGGCTTCATTCGCCCGAGCTATTGGTTGGCGTCGTATCATCGCATTCCTCAACATGCCGAAACGCCCAACCTCCTGGGCTTCACTTGCCCTGAAACCCCGCTTACTCATCATAAGGGATATCGGCAGTCACCCGTTAGTATTGAAGTCGAAAAGACGCCATCCGACTTTTCTCTTGAAATCTCAGCGGGGCAACCAAATGATAATGAAAAGGATATTGCGGAAATATGAGCAAACAACAAGCCACAACCAAATATCCAGCCGCGAGGTATTGAAATGCTTCGAAAGAACCATCATTTTGTCTATGCTTAATAAAAAGATTGGTTGCCGAGGCAGGCAATCACCCCGTCCGATCTCTACGCGACGGTAAGAAATTGACATTCCCTCAATAGGCGGCGTCAGAGAGATTTCTCTTGCATGTATCACGCAGTTCGTACCACAGCAAGCTCGCGAGTCAGCCCGACGCTGATCCGCGGCTCCGTTACGGTGCCGCGAAATTATCCCCGTCTATGCGGGCCAAAGACGTCTGCTCCGGCGAACGACAGTCCGTAAAATTCCGAGCTATCTGATAAGCGCCATCTTTCTCGATAGTATCTGCTTACCTGCTGTGAGCCTGTAGAAATAGACACCGGAGGCAACCGATTTGCCAGCGTTGTTCGTCCCGTTCCAGCGGCACTCGTTGTAGCCCTGTAACTTTGTTCCGTTCAGGAGCGTTTTCACGAGTCGGCCCCCGATGTCAAAGACCTCGAGTCTCACACTCTCACGCTCGGGAAGTGAAAACGCAATCGTCGTAATTGGGTTGAACGGGTTGGGATAGTTGGCGAAAAGTACAAGGCGCGGCGCCCTGGTGCTCGCCGTTACCTCGAGAGACGTGATCTCACGTCCATCTTCCATTACGACCGCCACCCTGTAGCTGTAAGTCTCACCCGGGCGAATATCCCTGTCGCTGTACTCCCTTGCATCCGGCAAAAGAAGCGATGTGGTCAGCACCCCATAGCCTCCGTCGCCTTCGGCCCTATACACACGGAAGCCCAGGATACCTTCGTCGGTATGGACGTCCCATTTCAAGATTACCGCTTCGTCTGTCACATCGGCCTCGAGCGATTGGAACGCGGTGGCGTACGTCTCGCTGTTATTGAGGCCGAAGCTGCGGTCTTTTCCCGCCGCCATTCCAAAGAAATGGGCGTTGGGAAAAGGTACGTCGCATTGATTGTGATCATTTCTTCCCCATGCGACTATCGTGCCGTCGCTCTTGAGCCCCATGCTGTGATAGAATCCTGCCGCTATTGCTATGAAATCGTCATTGGGAGCAGGAACATCGCACTGACCGTCGTCGTTCGTTCCCCAGGCGACTATTGTGCCGTCGCTCTTGAGACCGAGGCTGTGAACGGCTCCCGCCGCTATAGCGACGAAACCGGAGTTCGGAGCCGGAACCGCAGAGCTGCCCGTTCCCCAATCGACCACGCTGCCGTCGCTCTTGAGCCCCATGCTGTGATTTCCCCCTGCCGCTACGGCGATGAAACCGTCATTGGGAGCAGGTATGTCGCACTGACCGGCACTGTTGTCTCCCCAGGCCACTATGCTGCTGTCGCTTTTTAGTCCAAGGCTGTGCATCGTGCCTGCCGCAACGCCGACAAAATCGCCATTGGGAGCAGGAACGTCGCACTGACCGTGGTCGTTTTTGCCCCAGGCTGCAATCGTTCCGTCGTTCTTGAGGCCAAGACAGTGGTTATCGCCCGCCGTCATAGCCTTGAAATCGGCATTGGGGGAAGGAACGTTGCACTCGCCGTCGTCGTTCAAACCCCATGCGACTATCGTGCCGTCGTTCTTGAGTCCCAGATTGCAATCCACCCCCGCTGCAACATCGACAAAGTAGTTGTTCGGAGAAGGAACGTTACTCTGCCCGAAGTTATTGTAACCCCAGACAACCACCGTGCCGTCGCTCTTGAGCGCCATGCTGAAATTCCCTCCAGCCGATACAGCCGTGAAATCGGCATTCGGCGAAGGGGCATCGCATTGACCCAGATCGTTATATCCCCAGCCTACCATCGTGCCGTCGCTCTTTAGCCCGAGGCTGTGATTCCATCCAGCCGAAACACCGATGAAATCGGCGTTTGGAGCAGGAACATTGCATTGACCGGAGCTATTGGATCCCCATGCTGCTATGGTATTGTCGTTCTTCAGCCCGAGGCTGTGCCTCTCGCCCGCCGCTATGGCTGTGAAACCGGTATTGGGCGAGGGTATGTCCAATTGGTGGTCGTGATTGGTCCCCCAGGCGACCACGCTGCCGTCGCTCTTGAGCCCCAAACTGTGACCGTAGCCCGCCGCCACTGCAATGAACCCTGAATTCGGGGAAGGTATATTGCACTGGCCGTAAATATTCGAGCCCCATGCGACTATCGTGCCGTCGCTCTTGAGCCCGAGGCTGTGATAACCCCCTGCGGATATGGCAATGAAATCGGCATTGGGAGCGGGAACATCACATTGACCGTATGTGTTGCTTCCCCATGCGACTATCGCACCGTCGCTCTTGAGCCCGAGGCTGTGATAACCCCCTGCGGATACTGCAATGAAATCGGCATTGGGGGATGGGACATTGCACTCGCCGTCAAAATTCTGACCCCAGGCGATCACCGTGCTGTCACTCTTCAGGCCGAGACTGTGATAGCTTCCCGCTGAAACTGCCACAAGGCTGTCGAGCTCTGAGCTTTCGACGACGACCTGCGAACCCCAACCTATAATCGCCCCCATGGATTGCCCGTATGCTGCACTGGAAAAAAGGAACATAAGAAAAAGACCCGCCAGAGACGGTATCAACCTACTTCTTCCCATAGCCTGTGACCTCCTCGTATTTATAGAGAATAATACCTATCGTACCGCTCCGTAACACATATTGCAAAAGAACGCTAACACAGTACTGTGCAAGTGAAAAGCCAAAAAGCTATAGATCACAGCTTTTTTGGGGAAAAAGCGAGAAAAAAGGTTAAATGTGTTTGCTGAACGATTAGCTCATAAACTCAATCTGTGGATTCCTCGTATGGAACCAGATGAACTCTCTCAACTCCAGTAATATGCCTCTTGTGCCCGATATGTATCAAGGCCATGAAACTATGCGAATTGGGGTTATTTCCTCGATAACTAAGCTTCTGAATCAACAAGTATGATGATTGACATCCAGCTACTCCGCAAAGAAAGTTAGAATCGATAATCTGGACGTCGCCAGCTTCGTATCCTTTGTCCAATGCCTGTGATCTAGCATGAGCAATCTCAGGTGATTCCAGAAAAGCTTGAATGACGGCCTAATCTGAAATTGTAGCACCTACGATGCTGGGGGAAATAACTAGAATCGAAATCAGAGCTAAAAAGATAGTTTTCGTATAATCCTCGATTCTGACAATCAATCGCCTGACGACAAAGCTCACCTGCCGCTATGGAGCGCCAGCGGAACAGCGGTCAGGTGGAGCGTCTTGTTATTCCAAATTTATATTATTCATTTTGCATGAAACGCATTGAAAATCATAAAAAGGGCTGCCATCCAATTTGTATAGGCAAAAAGCTTTTTCAAATTTTTAGGCTTTGACTTCAAAGAAAATTTTCCGCCTA
>NATK01000085.1 GCA_002085285.1 Candidatus Latescibacteria bacterium 4484_7 | reverse complement strand
TTCGTTGCAAGGACAACTGGGTGCAGGGACGGGACGCCAATTCGTAGCGCAAAAGATGTTCGAATGGTGATAGGCCGCCGGTTTGCAGTGCAAAAGATTTTCTAATAGAGGCAGACCGTCACTGTGTAGCATTGACGACGCCGAGTATAGATAGGCCGCCAACCGGCAACGATGTGTTTTCCCCATTTTTCTGTTGACTTGCTTAAAAAATTCTGTAAATTATATAGAATATGTATGCTTGTATGCGCATATATGCATAAGGAGTAATTATGGATTTCCTGCAACTTTTCAAGGCGCTCGGAGACGAAACGCGTCTGAGATTGGTGAATCTGCTCGTTCAAAGCGGCAAGTCAATCTGCGTCTGCGAGATGACCGATGCCCTTCTTGTCCCGCAGTATCAGGTTTCAAGGCACCTTACCGTGCTGAAGGGACTTGGTCTGCTTAAAAGTGAGCGGATAGGAACGTGGGTATACTATTCCCTGAATAGTGGTGTGACCGAATGCACGGCCGACCTGATGCGGCTTATAAAAAAGCATTTCAAGCAGCGATACCCCGATGATATAAGGCGTCTCGAAAAGAGATTGTCAAAGCGCGAAGACGGTCTGTGCGTGCTCGGGTTCGCAGAGAGCGAGAGGCGGAAATGATGAAAAGGACTTTGAGTTTAATAGTTTTCATTGCCGCATTCATTTCGCTGTACTTTCAATCGCCGTATGCGTCGCAACTCATGTGGGACAAATCCCTGACTTCTGTGCCGTGCGCGTCTTCTGCGAATTTTTATCAGTTTTCTCCAGTGCCCAATCCGGCTTCTCCAGAGGATCCTTCGCACTCGCTCAAGCCGCTCGTACCGCGTCCACCCCTTTACGGTATCCCGGCAAAGACGTTGCCCCGAGGGCATTGGATCTTCAGGGGGTACGCGGTCTTTCCGCATTACAATAAGATGTTCGATAGGCCTTCTGATTCGATGGTGGGTCTCTCTGAAGGCACCAGTTTCATCTCCGACAGCTATACCCTCAAGATCCGCTACGGCATATTGAACAGGCTGACTGCGATAGTGAACGTTCCATACGTGCACCGGCGTCTATCGACGCCGAAGGTCGAAAAGACCGGTGACGGCCTGGGAGACGTGATCGGAGCTTTGCTTTATAGATTTTACCGCGACAGGGGACGCCGCTTTATTGTCTCGGGGCTTCTTTTCACGAAATATCCGACGGGCATATCGAGCGGGCTTTCGCCCACGCAGCTCGCCCTTGGGACGGGCAGCTTCGACGCGGGACTTGCGATACTGCCCGAATGGGAATTCGGCCGATGGGATATGCGATGGTCGGCCTTTTACATCGTACGCGGCAGGGATGAACAACAGGTTGATTTGGGCGATGTGGTCAGCGCATCATGGAGTACTGCTTACAATTTCACGAGGGACCTGATCGTTGAGGGCACCTTTCTGTACAAGCAGGTTTCTCGTGACGATGCCAACCCCCGGTTTCATCTACTCCAGTTCATCCCCGCCGCCCAGTACAGGTTAGCACGGACGCTGCTCATTCAATTGGTTGTTCCTGTAACGATCGATTCAAAGGCAAAGTTCAGTGCGGATCACGAGATATGGCTCGGCGGATATTACATGTTGTGATTGTCGAGCATGTATCGGCGGCGACCGACGGGCTGTAGGTCGTCGGTCTCCGCCGGCATCAAGTGCTCGTTTGAATGCAACCGAGGTTCGACAAAAGGAGGAATCGTTCATGGCAGAGGAACCGGAAGTAAAGATATCGATAGCAAATTGTGCGGGTCGTTCTAATATAGGTCAGATGTCTCTCGAGATCGCAAAGCTCATCGACAATGCGCTGCCTTATGCAAACATCAATTGCCTGCCGGCGATATACCCGAATCTAAAGCCGAAGGGCAAGTTTGACGAGGCCGATGCAATCGTTGTGATAGATGGTTGTAAGGAGGGGTGCGTTCTGGAAACGATCAAACTGGCGGGTTACGAGCCGGCGCTGCGTTTTGCGCCTGATCTCGATTACGGCGTTGAGAAGACCCCCGGTCTCGATTTTGACCGCAAGGTGATGGAGGGGATAGCCGCAGATATCATCGAAAAGGTCAAGGCTCTGGCCGATGAGATCCGCAGGAGGAAGCAGGAAGAGGAAAAGGAAACGGCATGAGGTTTGCGGCTCATCGAAGGGGATTCGG
Organism: Candidatus Latescibacteria bacterium 4484_7; assembly: GCA_002085285.1. Taxonomy (GTDB): domain Bacteria; phylum Krumholzibacteriota; class Krumholzibacteriia; order Krumholzibacteriales; family Krumholzibacteriaceae; genus 4484-7. The sequence continues at coordinate 4,328 of NATK01000085.1, read as the reverse complement.
GCCCTATCGAGCCGGGAGTCCCCGGTCGCGGGAAATGCACCAAAGCGAGCTGCGCAGGGGCCGGGTTGTAAATGAGATAACAATTGAAATCGAGAACGGATGAACCAGTGTTGACTTCGTTTCCTGAAGGGGCGGATTGAGGCTTTTTATGGAATGAATAACAGAGCCGATGTTGATTGAGCCAATGATGTTCCGCCCCTGGGGGTGGAGATTGGAGCTGATTATGAAGTGGATAAAGAGTGCCGATGGATTTTTGAAGAAGTATCTTCCCCTCGTAATCCTCGCAGTAATGGTTGTTGGTTTTCTTCTCGGTCTGGGGTTCAGCAAGCACCAGGCAAACGTCATCAAGGCACTGATCATGCCCAGCGTGATTATCATGATATACGCCATGCTGATCACGATGAAGATGGAGGATCTGAAAGACGCCCTCGTTTTCCCGAAGGAGATGATCTACGGCAGCGTGATGTCGCTCTTGATAGCACCGCTTCTGATGCTTCCCATGGCCCATTGGTTCACAAGCAATCCTCAGCAGTTTGCAGGGCTCGTTCTGGCCGGTATCGTGCCGCCTGGAGGGATGATCACGTACTGGACAGGGATCCTGCATTCGAATCTTGGGCTTGCTACTGCGATTCAGACCGTCACGCTCTTAGTCTCACTTATATGGGTGCCGTACGGTATGAAATGGTTCGTAGGAAGCGAGGTCAACGTGAACATCGGCCTCATGCTCAACAAGATCCTCATCATGATAGTGCTACCCCTCGTTCTGGCACTTATTACTCAGAAGCTGATTACGCGCAGGGAGGGGTGGAAGGGTATCGTAAAGATAAAGCCGCTCAGCCACATGGTTTCGTCTATCATGGCGTTGTTCATGGTCTTCGTGGCAACGAGTGTCAAGGCGCCCGTGATAGCCAGGAATCCAGCGGTCATATATATGCCGGCGATCGGTGTTTTCCTGTACTATCTCGTTGCCTATCCGTTTGCCTTTTTTCTCTCCAGCCGCGTCTTCAAGATGCCTTTCGAGAATTCGATCCCCGTGACGTACGGCTTCGCAACGAAGAACCTCTCCATAGCCATGGGGTTAGCCGCAGCGGCCTTCGGGCCGATGACATTCCTCGGCGTCGTTCCATGCGCACTGTTCCAGATGCCTTTCGCCTCTGTCTGGTACAAGGTCTTTACGAGGTATCACGCCAGGAAGAAGGCCGGGATGGAGACTGTGGCTGAATGACTGCATGATGTGGGCGTTTTTACGCCCAAATCCTTGCTCTTTCCGAAGACATCAAAGATTCCCGCTGTGGCTGAATGACTGCATGTTGGATGTGCTCTTACGCTCTCATCAATGACTGGATGCTACTACGGTGGAATTGAACGAAGAAAAAGGCCGTGCAGCATTGCATCGAAATCTGCAACCGCAGGCTAGCCGCTTTGCCCTGTTGAGATATAACCCCTGCGTGAAGATGCTGCATTTGTTATTTCAAAAGCATTGTCTTGTTCACTCTCACCCTTTTCGTTCCGTTTGCGTTCATCACTTCGAATTCGATCGATTTCACGTCGTCGTTCCTCATCAGGTCGAGCAGCTCGGGCAGGTCTGCTGCGGTGGCCTTTCTATTGTTGAATGCGATTATTACATCGCCTGCCCGAATCCCGGCCATGTCGGCGGCAGAGCCCTCCCATACGCCCTCGACGAATGTGCTGTCTCCCTTTGACATGTTGATGTTCAGGCCGGTCGAGTAGTAGTTGTCTCTTATGTGCGCATCTGAGTAGGCGACCATGACGATCTCGTGTCGGAGGTAATCGATCGTGACGCGGTATTGCGTGAGAAGATCCATCCCGATCAGAGGCATCGAGAGAAGCGGAGGTAGCTCACCGAAGACGCAGGCGATGTCCTTCGCTGCGAGACTGCCCAGCTTGATCGACTTGAGCCTCGCCATATAGTTGTGGTCGGGTTTCGTCATGGGCCACTTGACCATCACGCCCTTCGAACGGATCACCGCGGAGAGCCCCCCGTCTTTGTACTTCTCGAAATCTTCGATAGGGAGAACGAGCGGGAACGGCTGCCCCGTATCTATCATACCTTCGAGCGAGCTGCCGTTTATCCTAAGTTTTACGATCGGCGATTTGTTCATGGGATGATCGCGGAAGGGAATAACGATCGCTCCTTTGGGAAGGGATCTGGTGCTGGCGTGAGTGGAGAGTACGAGCAGCCTTGATTTGAAGTCGAATGTCGCGCTGTACCTGTCGAGGAGGTTTGATCCTATGATCCCGTGTATCGGAGTGCCGAGGCGTTTGAAGAGAGTGAGATCGAAGCCCGTGTAGCAGAATACGTTCTCCATCTGGTACCCTGCCACTTCGAGTGTCGAAATCTTCGCCATTGGGCCGCGCTTCTTGAGCCCCAGTTCATTAGCCAGATCTTTGTCTATTATGGTGATCGCCCCTGTATCGACGATGAAGTTGTACGTTTTCTGTGAGCCGTTGATCTTTGCCTTGAGCAGGACGAAATGGCCGAGTTTATCGAAGGGGATCTTTATTTCGATGCCGGTATTCGGGGCTGCGGATGACCGATGGCCAGTAAATGGTGCCTGAACGGCGATCAAAAAAGTTATCACCGCAACCGCAAGTGTTGGTTTCTTCATTCGATCAGCTCCTTGAAATACTCCTAAGCTGCCTGTATCACTGCAAAAAAATTTCCGATTATTCTTAATCACTATTCTAAATCACCGGCCTCTGATCGGGATCGTCGGCCGCATCCGACATTGTTTCTATTGCTTTTCCTATTCCCTCTTCGAAACTCATCGGCCTGTAATCGAGATCATCGGCCGCATCCGAATAGTCGAACGACTTGTTCTCTGACAGCCTGAGAAGCTGCTCTCTTTGAAGGGACGCTCTGCGGGAAAGTGCGCCTGCGAGTCTGGCAGCGGCATTGGCAATGGAAATAGGGATGGGGATCGTGATCAACCTTTTGCCCAGTACCGCAGCGATTATTCTCACCATCTCCTTCAGCGAATAGGCGTTTGCGCCTGCTATGTTGTATGCCTTGTTCACCGCCGAAGGGCGTTTGAGCGACTCGGCAATGCAGTAGGCGAGGTCGTCGACGTGGACAGGCTGGAATGCGTGCCTGTTGCTTCGCGGGATAGGGAGGATACTGTGGCGACGCACGAGCTCTATGAGGCGGGAGATGTTTCTGTCGTCGCGTGTGCCGTATATCATCGTTGGCCTTAGAATCGTGTAATCGATACCCGAACTTCGCACCATCTCTTCGCACCTTGCTATCTCTGCAGCGTTCTCTCTGTATTTCGAAAATACACCTGTAGAGCTGACTACGATGAACCTTCGAGCCGAGCCTTGGACAGCCTCGAGAATTGTCGGCACATGAAAGATCGAAGAGATGTTTATGACGATCTCTTCGCCGCTGTATGCGGCGGTGAGGCTCTCGACCTCTCCTGCGTCACCCTGAACGATCCTTACGGGGAAGGCGTTGAGAGTCGGATCGCCTGTGCCTCTTCGAGAGAGACAGGTCATACTCGAGCCGGAGAGGTCAGGATCTTCTGATGCCCTTCGAAGAAACGCCCTCCCTGTTTTCCCTCCTGCTCCCGTTATAAATATTCTTTGAGGCATAGAAGATTAATTAGCAGAGGGGACGCCCGCTGTAAAGAGCATTGTTCGCCTCTTTGTTGCAATCGTCATCTTCAATTTACAGATTGCCTTCTTCGCGCATCGGGGTATAATCTTTCCTGTTTGATTCACGATGAGTTCAGAGACCCAATCGGCTGTTGTATCAAAAGGAGGAATTTGCGATGTCATCCACCAAAGAACATGCTGTAGGAACCGGCTGGCGGCGCAGACTTGGCAAGCCGAAGCCCTTTGTGCTATTCCTGCTGTTTCTGTTTTTCACCGTTCAAGCAGGTATTGCAGCAATCGGCTATGCAGCCGCAAGGGGAGAAGAACTCACTATAGAAAGAATGTACTCTGACCCCCGCCTTACTGGTGTGACACCGAGGCATCTCGCCTGGTCGCCTGACGGCAGGCGCCTCGCCTTTCTCTGGAACAACGAAGGTGTCAGGTTCTACGACATATGGATCTACGACGCTTCGAGCGGCAAGCTCTCAAGGGCCACTGACGCCGCAGCGATTGGCCGTAACGCTGAGGAGGCGATGACTCGTGCCGAGCAGGACAGGCTCGCCACGTTCAGAAGGCGCGGGGGCGGGATATTCTCATTCGAATGGTCACCAGACGGCAGGTCGATCCTCTTTCCATTCAAGGGGGATATCTTTCTCCTCGATGTGAAGAGCGGCTCTTTGAGGAGGCTCACCAACACTGCGGTGAGCGAGGCC
>NATK01000084.1 GCA_002085285.1 Candidatus Latescibacteria bacterium 4484_7 | reverse complement strand
CCTTCTTGAAATAGGCGTCGCCGATATTGAAATAAATGATCGGCGATTCGGGTGCCTTCACCGAGGCCTTCTCGAAGAATTTGAGCGCCTCGTCATACTTCTTGCGGGCGAAACTTTTGTTGCCCTTTGAGACGAGGCTCGACGCCGAGCCGGCCGCTGCCGGAGAGGCGGCGGAAAGAGCAAACGCTGCAATCACGGAGACAGACAGGAAGAACCTTCTCACCTCCCTCGCCTCCTTTCACTGACCACTATCTCGAGTCCCAGCAGAAACAGGGCAAAAGCAATGAAAATCTGAAACTTCTCCTCATAGAGCTTTATCGTCTTCGACTCGATCTCACGCTTCTCTTCGCCTGCTATGAGCTTTGTATAGACATCACCAAGATCGATCGTGCCAGTTGCTACATTGAGGTATTTGCCGCCGGGTGTCGCATTGACCATCTTTCTCAATGTCTCGGCATCGAGCCTGGTCCATACCTCCCTTCCCTTGTACGTGAGGAAGCGTCTGTTGCCGTTCTCGTCGGTTATTGGGATCCTGCTCCCCTGGTCCTCGTTGCCAAGCCCTATCGCTATAATTCTCACTCCACGTTTGCCCGCTTCCTCAGCCGCCTGAACAGGGAAAGAATCGTGATCCTCTCCGTCCGTAATGAGAATTATGTCCTTGTACTTCTTCTGCTGGTCGTCAAAGGCCTCGTCCAATGCCTTTCTTATCGCATCGCCGATCATCGTCCCTCCGCGCGACACGCTCTCTGTTGACACGTTGTCGAGTATCATCTCGAAGAAGTTGTAGTCCAGCGTGAGCGGACACTTGACGACTGCAGTCCCTGCGAAGACGACCAGTCCGACCCTGTCACCCTCGAGACGATCTACCAGATCCTTTATTGCCAACTTCGCCCTCTCGAGGCGGTTTGGCCTGAGATCTTCGGCGAGCATGCTCTTCGAGACATCGAGCACAAATACTATATCTCTCCCCTTTCTCTTTACCACCTGAGGCTTCGGGTTCCATGCGGGCCTCGCTAGAGCGAATATGATAAAGGCCAGAGACAAAACGATAAGCGCCGCCTTCCACTGTCTCCCCGCGGGGTTCGAAGAGATCGGTATCCTGTCGAGGAGCCCAGCATCTATGAAGGCCTTGAGGGCCTGCTTCCTCTTGAACCCGGCCCAGGCGTACAGAAGAACGACCACTGGCAGGATCCAGAGCCATAGGAGTTTATTAATATCTGCCAGATGCATAATCTTACGGGATCCTCCTCAAAAGCGTATTGCTCAATACCACCTCGATAAGAAGGATGATCATGGCGGCAACGGCAAAGTCCATGAAGCGCTCCTTGTAATCGATATACCTCACAGATTCGACCTCGCTCTTCTCCATCTTGTCTATCTCCTCGTAGATCTTGCGAAGCGCCTTCTCGTTCCCTGCCATTCGGAACATCCCCCCCGTGATGTCGGCTATGTTTTTCAGGGTCGCCTCGTCCACCCCACCCCCTCCCGGCACCTTGAACGTTCCGAAGAGGGTCTGCACCGTCGCAACACCTTCTCTACCGCCGACTCCTATTGCATATATCTTTATTCCCCACTTGGCGGCGAGTTTCGCCGCTTCCTGCGGGGTCCTCTTGCCGTAATTGTTCTGGCCGTCAGTCAGAAGTATTATTACCTTGCTCTTGATCTTGTAAGTGTCACCACCCTCCCCCCTGTTCGATTCGTTGAAACGGGCAAGCTCCTCCTCGGCCGTCTTGAGCCTCGCAGCGGCGAGTGCTATGGCATCGCCTATCGCCGTTCCGTCCTCGCTGCGCCTTTTGACTACATGAAGAGTCTCCATAAATCGCAGCAGCGCACCGTGTTCGAGGGTGAGCGGGGCGATCGTATCGGCATATCTCGCAAAAGCAATCATCCCGACGAGGTCGTTGGGACGCCCCTTCAGCATCTTTCCGTTCCCCATGAGGAACTCCTGAAAAACCTTTTTGACCACCTGAAGCCTGTTGAGCCTGCGTCCCATGTAGCTCATCTCGGTACCCATACTCCCCGAGCGATCGAGCACCATCTCTATCGCAATGCCCTTCGTCACATCTTTCACCTTCTCCCTGCCCTGCTGAGGCCGTGCAAGGGCTATGATGAGCAGTATCAAAACGATGGTCCGCAGAATAAGGGGGAGTCTCGCGAGTCTCGTCCTCAGCGATGCACCGGCTCTCTTCGCGTTTGCAACGGAAGAAAATCCTACACTGCCAGGCCTGTGGAACTTGAGCGCTATGAGGTACAGAACCGGCAGAGCGGCAAACAGAAGAAATGCCCATGGCGTCGCAAACCTCATATCACGAGCGAGGCTCTCATGCAGCCTCTCCCTTCACCTCCCCTTCGATCTTCGTAGCCTCGACGAAATCCCTGCATGTGTCGAAGGTATGCTTCACATCATCAGCCGTCGGCTCGAGAGCGGCGAACTTGACGAGGTCACAGTAGGTGAGAAACTTCTCGAGCATTTTTCTCTTATCCTCGTCGATATCGAGACCTTCTTTGGCCTCGGCGAAAAACTCCTCGGTAGTACGCTCGGGCGCTCGGAGACCGAACCGATCCTCTATATAGTAGCGCATTATATCGGCTACCTTCGCCGTGAACTCCCTGTACCTCTTCTCGTCCAGAAGACCGCTTTCGATGAGTGCCTCGAGTCGCCTGAAGGCGAGTTCGTGCGCCGGGAGCTTCGGAATCTTCTCCTCCCGTTTCTTTCTGCCCCTGATAAGCAGGAAAACGAGCAGTGCTGCAACAGCGGCCCCGCCTCCTGCGATGAACCACAAGAACCATCTCGATGGGAAAGAGAGCGGGCTGACGATGTCCTTTATCTCGAGATTCTTTTTGTCTGCCGGAAGCAGAGACAGTACTTGAACACGGATCGTATCAGATTCGAGCTTGTGCGTCGTCGTATCGCCCCTCTGCCAGAACGAAACCGCCATGGGCGGAATCTGGTACTCACCGGAGAGGAACGGCTCGAGCTCGTATTCCCTGCGTGTTACGACAGTACTATCTTTCTCCAGTGAAGGCGGGTAATCCCTGTAATCGACGATTCCGAAACTGCTGAGCTTTTCGCCGAACGATGGGAGACGTGCTGTATAGCCCTCCTGCGCCGTTACCTCGAGGAGAAGCTTGAGATGCTCTGCGATCGTCATCTCCTTTTTGTCCGCGGCGATCCTGAACGAAACAGGCCCGCGTCTGTAAGTCTTGTCTATGGCGTAGCGTTGCTGCTTTGCGGCGGTGCCATCATTTTTATGGCATGAAACAGGTACAAACATGGCAAGGATGAGGACCAGTGCGAGGAGCCACTTTGCCCCCTCTCCATTCACCAAGCCGTCCAATCTGTATGCCGATCCATTTTCCATTGTCACTACTTATTCTTTCCTGCATTTGTTGCTGCGCTCGAGCTCGTGTGCGCAGAAAGGCCCGTCCCCCCGCCGGAATTCTTCTTTATGTTCGACCTGGGTCCCATCGGCGCCGAACCTTCGATATTCGAGCTCGTGCCGGCACCCGTTCCAAGCGCATCCTGATGAATCACCACATCGTAGCGGTCCATCAGCTCGTTCATTACCGCCTGCTGGACCTCTTTCTCCCTGTTCGAGCGGACGATCCGATATACCTCGTCCTTGACTTCGTCGAACGGCCGAACCTTGCCGTCCTTCCTGAAATCATCCTTGTGAGCCTCGTAGTAACCCTTGAGGTCGTCTGGTACTATGTGGATGCGCTTCTGGTACTCCGAATCGAGGTATTTCTCGGCGAGGATCTTTCGATCGATGCTGTCGAGCAGTGCCTTTACATCTTCTCGATCCTGCATCTTCTCCTCTCTCGCCCTTCTGTAGAGAAGCTCTTCGGCAATGAGCCTCTGAAGCCACTCGCTCCGCTGTCCCTTTTTGAAGATATCATCCAGGAGCCTCTTTTTTTGCTCACGGAACTGCTCAGGTGAAAGTGAGCCTGCCAACTGAGAGAGCTGCATCTCCACCTCTGCCTCTATCATGTTGTCGAGGTCGGCCCTGGTGATCATGGTGGGTCCGATCTCTGCAACGATACCACCCGTAGCCGTGGAATCGTTCGGATTGAGAGAAGTCCGCCGCTTGAGTTCATAGTTCATCGCAGAAAATCTTCCCATCTCTTCGAGGCACTCCGTCGTTCTCCGAGCGATCTCCTGTGCGATACGATCGACCTTCGCCGACTCCTCCGATGTGTAGAAGGCGGCAACGGCCTCGCCGTAATCTCCCGCACTCTGATACAGCTTGCCTATTCGGTACCATACCCTTGCCTTCTCCGCCCCCTGTCGGGTCTTTTCTCCCTCTGCGGGAGCTTCAGATCTATCTTTTCGTCCATCTTCTACCTCCGGAGCAGTTCGACTAAAGCCTCAAGCTCCTCTTTATAGCAATTGCTGTCACTACACAACCAACCCCCGCCAAAGCACACAACTGCAGTCATCTATCGTGCGAACATTCCGCATCTACGGCTACGCCCGCTACAGCCTCCGCTCGCGCAGTCTGAAGAACTGAACGAGAGAGGGAACATAGTCCCTGTCGGTCCTTACCGTTATGTGGTCAACCCCCATCGAATTGAAGAGCTTCATCACTCTGCCGAGCTGCTCCTCGCCGAGGTGCTCGTATCTTCTTCTCACCTCGGGGCTGCTCGTATCGACGAGAACGATCTCGCCCGTCTCGGCGTCTTCGAGCTCGATGAGCCCCACATCGGGGAGCCTGATCTCACGGGGGTCCGTGATCGTCACTGCGACGAGGTCGTGCTTTTTGCTGATTATCCTCATCGACTTTTCAAAGCCCTCCGCCTGAAAGTCGGAGACGAGAAAAACGACAGCCCGCTTTGTCGTAACCTTTCCCAGATAATCGAGCGCCTGCTCTATGTCGGTGCTCGCCGCCTCTGCGCGGAAGTTCAAGAGTTCCCTTATGACCCGCAGGACGTGCGTCGTCCCCTTCTTGGGCGGAATGTAGCGCTCGACCTTGTCTGTGAATAGAATAAGGCCGACCTTGTCGTTGTTCTTGACGGCGCTGAATGCGAGCAGGGCGCAGAACTCCGCTGCGACCTCGTTTTTGAGCTTCTCCACGCTGCCGAACGCCCCCGAGGCCGAGAGATCGACGAGGAAGAAGACGGTAAGCTCTCGCTCTTCGACATACCTTTTCACGTAAGGGTGACCCGTGCGGGCAGTCACATTCCAGTCGATTGATCTGATGTCATCGCCGGGTATATATTCCCTCACCTCGTCGAACTCCATCCCCCGCCCCTTGAAGACGCTCTCGTACTCGCCGGCAAGGACGTCGTTGACTATCTTGCGCGTGGTGATCTCGATGATTCGAATCTTCTTAGCCAGTTCGGGTGGTATCATGTGCGGATCCTTTCGCCTTCAGAATCATCCATGCCGCCACAGCATCAGGGCACGGGTATATTGTCGAAAACGGCCTTCACGATATCCTCCGAGCTCTTCTCTTCCGCCTCCGCTTCGTAGGTAACTATGACGCGGTGTCTCAAAACATCCATGCCGATCGACTTGACGTCCTGCGGGGTAACGTATCCCCTTCCCTGCAGGAGAGCGTACGCTTTCGATGCCATCGTGAGAAATATCGTCGCCCTCGGAGACGCCCCATACTGGATGAGCCCGGCCACATCAAGACCGTAACTCGCAGGCTCCCTCGTCGCATGAACGATATTCACGATGTAGTCTTCGATCTTCTCGTCCATGTAAATTTCGTCGGTGAGTTCGCGCAGCCTCAGCACGTCCTTCGGCTCCATCACGGGCTGTACGTCCGCTACAGGCGCCGAGCTCGCCATCCTCTTCAAGATCTCCTTCTCCTCCTCCTTCGTCGGGTAAGTGATCTTGAGCTTCAGCATGAATCGGTCCACCTGCGCCTCGGGAAGCGGATAGGTGCCCTCCTGCTCTATCGGGTTCTGCGTGGCAAGAACCATGAACGGCTCGTCGAGCCTATGCGTCTCCTCCCCTATTGTCACCTGTCTTTCCTGCATCGCCTCGAGCAAAGCGCTCTGCACCTTTGCCGGCGCCCTGTTTATCTCATCTGCGAGGATGATGTTTGCGAAGATCGGCCCCTTTTTCGTCGTGAATTCGCCGCTCCGAGGATTGTAGATCAACGTTCCTATGAGATCGGCGGGCAGAAGGTCGGGCGTGAACTGAATCCTCTGAAAGGAGGCCTGAATCGTCCTCGAGAGTGTCGTCACAGAGAGCGTTTTCGCCAACCCGGGCACCCCTTCTATCAGGACGTGGTTATTGCACAAAAGACCTATGAAAAGACGCTCGATGAGGTATTCCTGCCCTACGATGACCTTCTCGATCTCGCTTCTCACCTGCTTGAGCAGCGCGCTTTCCCTCTCTACCTTCTCTCCTATCTTCTTTACGTCTACGACCATGACAGAACCCCTTTTTCAAAGTTACGAAAGGTTAAAAAAGCGAAAGACCACGGCATTTTTTTGAATGAAAAAATCAATATTTGTTTAACCACAAAGCGGCCTTTTTGTTCCAGAAAAACTTTGCGGCGTTACACGTCGGCCTTCATCGCCGCCGCCATTTGCAGATACCTCAACCGAGAGTCACCATCATGATGCCTGTAATGGCAAGGGCAGCCGCAAGAAATTTCCTCTTCGTAAACCCCTCCTTCAAGAAAACCGAAGCGAATATCAGAACAAATATCGTGTTCGATTGATTTAGGATTGCCGCCGTTCCCGCCAGGGTGTACTTCATACCCGCTATCCATAACATCAAAGCGAGGTATGACCCGATGATCGTGCCGGTCAGGGAGAAACGCCACGTTCTCGAAGGCTTGAAGGCACTGAGTATCCTCCATCTGTCCTTCGAGGCAAACGCTATCGGCACCATCACGACGAGGCACCCTATCTCTCTTACAGTAGTCGCCCAGACTACCGGTGAGCGGTTGAGGACCGGCTTTGCGATGACGATCCCCACTGCGAGCGTTATCATGGCAAGAGCACCAATCGATATACCCTCGATCAACCTCGCCCGGCTGAGCTCCTTCGTCGCCTCCGGCCTCGCCGTCGCCAGCACACCGAGCACGACAAATACCATCCCGAGGATCTGCCAGAATCCGAATCGCTCCCCTATAAAAAGATACGCAAGGAGCACAACGAGCGGCGAATAGAGCGTATCGACTATCGCCAAGATGCCTGCTCCGACAATATTCAGGCTCATCAGAAAGAGCGTATCGGATATCGCGATACCTATGACCCCGCTCAAGAACAGTATTAGATAGTCTTTGAGCGGCGCCTCACCCCATACACCCTGCCCCATCAAAAAGAGGGTGCCGATGAAAAGCAGAACCGATACACCTGCTTTGAAAAGGTTTAGGGCGAAAGGGGGAACCCTTTCGCCCGACTTCTTGAACAGGATGACGGCTACCGCCCACGTAAGCGCACTTAAAAGGGCAAACAGCTTTCCCATAATATCTCGGACCTGCTACGGACTGCCCGGGGCAATCAGTTGATCTTCATCTCATCGAGCAGATTCTTTGCTCCGCTGAACTTGTCCATGATGAAGAGAATATACCTCGCGTCCACGCTTATCGCCCTCGTCAAGGCGTCGTTGAACTGGTAATCGGCCGAGATGCTCTCGTAGTTGCCGTCGAATGCAGCGCCGATGACCTCGCCGCGGCCGTTCAATATAGGGCTTCCCGAGTTGCCGCCCGTTATATCGCAGGTCGACAGAAAATCGACGGGGACGTCGTTTATCACACTATCCTTGTAAGGACCGTAGTCTTTGGTGTTGTAAAGGTCAATGAGCTTCTGCGGGCAGTTGAAAGGCGGCTTGCCCGTATTCTTTTCTATGACGCCCTTAAGAGAAGTAATGTAATCGTAGTGCACCGCATCCCTCGGCGAGTACCCCTTTACGACTCCGTATGTAAGACGCATGGTGCTGTTTGCGTCGGGGTATAGATTGCCGCCCTTCCACATCTTGTATGCCTCTATCAATTTCGGGCGAAGCTTCGTGATGGCGCCGTTGAAAGCCTTGCCCTTGTCTTCGAGCACCTTGCTCTCCGCTCTCAACTTCGCAGCGAATTCGATGAACGGATCGTGCATCGCAAGAAGTTTCTTCTTCGACATATCGAATGCCTTGAGCCTCTCGCCCAGCTTCGTCATCTTTGTATTGGCGTAGAGATTATCGAGGAATGCGTCGACAGCAGCCTCGTAATCCTTCTTATCCTTGCCGACGACTATCTCGTCTATCGCCGCAATCCTCTGGTTGTCGGGCAACTCGAGCGCCTGCATGATGAAATACTTGAGCACCCTTCTGTCGGCGTGAGGATCGTAGTTGCGCTGGATGACCTTGAGCCTGTCCTTGAGACGAGGGATGTCGCGCTCCTGATAACCCGGCTCCCTATCCATATCCTTCTTCGCCTTCTCCTCGCTCCAGCGATAGATGATGCTCGCCCCCTGAAGAGGCACGCAACCCCACTCCATGAAGCGGATAATCGAATTTTTAAGCTGATACGTCTTGACCTCGTCGTAGAGCTTGCCGATCGAGGGGAGTACATCCCCGTACTTCTCCTCGAGCTTCTTGTTGCTCGCAAGCCACTCGGTAAAGGCCTTCTCTTCGGCTATCTTCTTCTCGAGAAGCTTCGATTTCCTGAAGCCTTCGAGCATACCCTGATAGTTCTTCATCGAATTGTTCAGCATCTGGTCGTAAGAGGCGACCTTGATCGCGGTCTCTTCGCTTCTTTTCGCCTCGTCCTGAAGGATTCCGATCCAGTCGCCGAAGACCTTTATCCTGAAAGGATAGGCGAATTTTTCGCTGTACTCGATCGAATACGACGAGCGGTAACGCATCGTGCGCCCGGGGAAACCAATGATCATCGTGAAGTCGCCCTCCTTGACGCCGGCAGTCGAGAAGGGCAGATAGATGTCCGATTTGTACGGAACATTGTCCTTCGAATATTCAGCCGAGCTTCCGTCGGGTGCCACGTAGGCGCGGAGAAAGGAGAAATCTCCGCCGTGGCGGGGCCACATCCAGTTGTCTATGTCACCGCCGTAGTTCCCTATGGCGTCGGGCGGAGCATAGACGATACGAACATCCTTGATTGTGAAATATGTGTAGAGATAGTACTCCATTCCGCCGTAGAAGGGCACAACACGACACTCTACGTCCTTGCCCTTTTCATTCCTGGCCACTATTTTCTTTATCCTTTTCTCGATAGCGTTGTAGCGCTCGAGGTCGCTCATCTTCTTCTTAACGCCCCTCAGCACATCTTTCGTCACATCCTTTATCGAGAGCAGCACGTAGGCCCTGTAGCCTGGCGCGTGAAGCTCCTCTGCGTAGCTGCGAGCGAGGAAGCCGTCCTCGATGTAGTTGTTCTCTGACGAGCTTTCCCTCTGAAGTGCAGTAAACGCCACGTGGTGATTTGTAAGAATAAGACCGTTGGGCGAGACGAAAGAGCCCGTTCCGCCTCCGAGGCTTACGATTGCACGGGCTATGCCGCCGCCTTTGGGATTGTATATCTCCTCGGGGGTCAGCTTGAGCCCCATCTTCTGAAGCTGCTTTATCGGCAGCTTGTCGAGGCTGTTCATCGGCCACATCCCCTCGTCCGCAAAAACACTATTAGCGGCGAGCAGGGTCAGGCCGGCGAGAACTGCGACGAATAACTTGAATGACATTTCGGGGAACCTCCTTTTCCAAGGTCAAGATCCACTGCTAAAAACCAATTAATGCGGTTCGTCGGGCAACACCGGTCAGCCCGGGAAATCCTTACAGCCCCGCAAGAGAGCTCGAGACTGTGCTTCGAGCGAAGCGAGAAGTATGTTATCATCGAGCCCGGGATAATACAATGAGAATTTATTATTGAAACCGGGAATGGGAAAGAACAAGGTGACCTCTTTATTTTTACGGGAGACGTTTTTGGGCGTTGGAGAAGGTTGATGGAAAAAATCTTGAATATTCAACTTTAGTATAGATATAGATATCCGGAAAAGTGTCTCAAGTGTCTCATCTGTGTCATCGTGAGACACATTGTGATAACTTATTGTTACAAAGCAAGTTGCCATGCAATTGAGCAGAAATGTGTATAACGAAGTGTCTCACGTGAGACACTTTTATTAGTCGTAGAAACCAGTCAAATGAGTTCGCTCATATTGTAATTATCCAGCCATGTAGCTTTGTAACACGTGTAACCATAAGAGGTTGTAGAACTCCATCCTTTTCTCGAATCCGTCAATCACCCCTCTGGCACAATTTATGGATATATAGGTAAAAGGACGATGGGAACCGCTCTAGTAAACAGTATGCCCCCCATCGATTAAGAGAGTTAGGTTCTCTTTGACCTCGTTGATCTATTTCCCGGGGAGGAGAGGGTTTTGGAATTGAGAAAGGGACCTGGCCGAGGCCTCATCTCCTGGCACGTGGGGACCCAATCCTCCCCGGGTAGATAGAAAAAACTATAACTTTCAGAGATACTTCAATTAGCTTAAATCATTTGGAGATTGCAAGGGGGTGAGCAATGAAAAAACAATTCTTATAATTTTTATCCTTTAAGTTCTTTGTTATATTGTGGCTATTGAAACAGAAAATTAGGAGGGGATCAAGATGTTTTTAAGAAAATCTTTGGCAATCTTTGTTTGCATATCAATGATCACGATGATATTTGCCTCCTGTTTTAATGATTAACAAATTATTTCTCCCAAGAATAAAAAGAAATTAGCAGAATCGAGTAATGAAGTTTTTAAGAGAAACGGTTTAAGAATTAATGTTGTAAAAGAAGACATAAATAATACTCTAGAGTGTTTTGAGTCTTGGCGTGATGAGGGAGTATTCAATATTTTCAAGCCTGTCGCTGAAAGAAACGTCGAAGATATATATAAGTTGCTTGATTATATGGAAAGTAATAATTTATATAGCAAGAATGACATAGACCAAATAAGATATTCTATAGGCGTAATAGAGAATGGCGTTTTTAATCATACAAGTTATTCTGAAATAGAATCTCTAATTAACAATAGCATGAATAATTGCGAATCAGAAAAAGTGAAAAATTCATTATCCATTATGAAATCTTCTTACAAATTCTGGCCTGGCATCAGAGATAAGTCAAACATGATTCCGAATGTGGATTACTCATCAGGTACAACGAACTCTAGCAATTTACTGAAGTGGGAGCCTGATTGGTGGTCTATAAATGTTATACTGGCAGATGCTGTCGGTGCACTTCTTTGCTGGTATGCTGGCCCACTATCAATAATATGTGCGGCAGTTGCTTCGGCAATATATATAGCAGCGACAACAAATAATGATAAAAAAGATGATAAGGATTAACAAGTTCAAATTTGTAAAAAAATTCTTTTAATAATTGGGGCCATACTCTAACATGAAATGAAAGTGTGATTCTACGCATTCTTAAGATAAAAGCAAGGAGGTTGAAATGATGTACATGATTGTAATTTTAACATCAGTCGGCATTTATTTGATATACTTAGCTCTAAGATACATGCTCAAAATAAAACTTAGTTATGGGATAGGAGGGTTATTTCTTATTTTAATGCCGTATTCAATCGGGATCTTAAGAACCTTAGATTCTAGTACATGCATTATTACTCTCGCGCTTTCAGTAATTGGGATTTTTTTGGTTGTTTCAAACGTGGTAAGATTTATGAAAAGAGTGCAAACAAGTAATTAATGCTATCATTATGTCCCCCCTGAATTTGACATAGTTCAGTGAAGGAGGATATCAACGCCGAATTAAATTGTCATCATTTCACCGAACTAATATGTCTGATATTCGACGAATTTTGAATTGTTGTTAAGTGCATTGCAGTATATTAATTAACTATAAAGCAGAAGACAGTATATTGCAAGCAGTAGCATCCTATATATCCGCTATGGAAGAGCTAATAACATATGTAATTTTGGCAGTATTAATCGTTTTTGCTTTTATAATTAGTAGAATCAAATTTGTGCGCAGTTTGATGACCAAGAGATATGTATATATTATTTACTTTGCATTAGCAGTATATTTTGTTTTGCAGATATTTACAAGCAAAAGCAGGTGAATATACTCTTTTATCCTTGCCTTGACAGCAGTATGGCTTGCCATAAAAAATGTTTTATTGACACATAGA
>NATK01000083.1 GCA_002085285.1 Candidatus Latescibacteria bacterium 4484_7 | reverse complement strand
GAGGCGGCAGCCGGCGTATACATAGCCCGTCTTTCTTCCGACGGCACGGTTTTTACGAGAAAGATGGTGCTCGTAAGGTGACGCGAGGGGACAATCAGTTCTCCAGCCCTTGCGCCTTCTTTATCTTGTAGAGGCCCTCGATGAAATCGGTGCCGGCGTAGCCTGCAACGGCGGCGAGCCTCCAGTCGCTGTCGGCAAGCGCGCCGGCGAGGGCACCCACCACCGCCGAGACGAAGAGGGAAAAGACAAGGTACCAGGGCCTGACCCGTCCCCCCTCCTTGTTCTTCTCGAAGTACTTCAACATGCCCACGAGCGAGCGAACGAGCCCGCCCACTACACCCATCACGATCGAGACATAAATGTTGTGGTCCATCCGTCCGTCTCCTTTTCCACACGCGCCTTTCAAGATCCGGCCGTATCGGGTATCGTCCCGACGTACCTATCACGTTTGATATATTTCGTATGAAGAAGATGCAAAAAATGGTCGGGGCGACTGGATTTGAACCAGCGACCTCCTGCTCCCAAGGCAGGCGCGCTAACCGGGCTGCGCTACGCCCCGACTCACTCTATTTACATTATTCACCGCCCAAAACCCCGCTCGAGCACATAGTAGTATTCGTAATCGAAAAGGCCAAAGTCAAGCGATTTCATGAACCTGCAGGGCTAAGGGCGCGAGGCCCCGCCGCTTACTGCATCGCAGTCCCGACCCGCCCCCTCACAACGAGCGCCAATTGGAGCCAAAGATCTTAGGCCCCTCCCCTCACCTTTTCGTAAACCTTCATGACCTTTTCGTAGTGAGTCTCTCTATTGTAGAGGCGCTCTGCCTTCTCACGAGCCCGCTTCCCCATCTCGGCCCTAAGTGCATGGTCCGAGAGAAGCCTTCGGATCCTCTCGGTCAGCGCCTTTACATCACCGTTCGGGAAGAGGAATCCGTTCACCCCGTCTTCGACCATCTCAGGGATCCCGCCGAGGTCGGTCGCTATGACGGGCTTTCCCGATGCGAATGCCTCCATTATGGAAAAAGGCAGGTTCTCGTACCAGCGTGAAGGCAGAACGACGAACTGCGAGCGAGCAATGAGGTGCTCGAGCTCCTCGCCGCTCCTGAAGCCGAGAAATTCCACCCTGCCTGCGCCCACTCGGCCGGCGAGAGCTCTGAGTTCATTCTCAACCGGACCTTCGCCGACGATGAAGAGCCTCCCCGTGTCGAGAGATGCAGCGGCCCTGATGAGCACGTCTATCCCCTTTTCGTATGATAGCCTCCCTATGTAAAGGTAATGCTCCCCCTCCGGCTCCGGACGGAACCTGACGAGGTCGACGAAGTTCGGTATCGTCTCTATCTTTTCGGGGTCGAAATGACCCTTGATGAGCTTGGAGCGAAGAAATCCGCTCGGAGTAATGAAGCGGGCTATCCGGTCGGGAACCCTCGTCAGCCTCTCGTAGTACATCGAGAGCATCGCCACCACGCTGGCGGCGAGGCTCCCCTTCTTGCACCTGTGCAGA
Source organism: Candidatus Latescibacteria bacterium 4484_7 (assembly GCA_002085285.1). Taxonomy (GTDB): domain Bacteria; phylum Krumholzibacteriota; class Krumholzibacteriia; order Krumholzibacteriales; family Krumholzibacteriaceae; genus 4484-7. The sequence goes on along the minus strand of NATK01000083.1, from coordinate 5,031 downwards.
ACGACATTGTAGAACTTGTTCGGAAGACATCTATCGCAGATCTCTCCGTGACTGAGCATGCTCGTATTGGGACAGACCTGCCTGTAGTCGTGGAGCGTCCAGACTATGGGGATTCCTCTGTCTCGCAGCGGCTTGATGATAGAGGTCGTAAGGTGCCCGTGTATATTGTGAAAGTGGGCTATGTCGGGCTTCGTGGCGTCGGCGAGGCGGGCTATATTCTCACGGGCCTCCCTGCTGAATATACTCCTCGCGGCGACCGTCCATGCAGCCTTAGGCGACCTTTCGGCCAAAAGCCCGGGAAAGTCGATTTCACTCACGAAATAATCTGAGTAGGGAGAGGGGAGGTTCTGCGGGTGCTTCATGGCGAAATGCACCACCTCGTGCCCGTTCTCCGTGAGAAGGTCCGAGAGGTTGAGCATGTATGTCGAATCGCCGCCCCGATGGAAGTAGAATGTTTGAACCATGAGGATCTTCATTTCAATCCCCGCCTCTTCCTCGCTGCGAGCTGCTCGTATACCTCGTTGTACCTCTTCGCAACCGCGGCCCAATCGTGATGCCTGCGCACCGACTCCCTTGCCCTGCCGCCAAGCTCGAGAGCCTCTTGCCGGTGGCTCAGAACATAGAGGAACCTTTCGGCGAGACTGTGCGAATCCTTCACTCTGAAGGAATATCCCAGGCCTTCAGCCACAGCATCATTCTCCGGTGTGTCGCTGTAGATGGTCGGCACACCGAATGACAAACCCTCGAGAAGCGCCATTGACATCGCCTCGTACTCCGAGGGAAATACGAAGACGCCGGCATGAGCATAGAGGGCGAAGAGATCGTCCCCGGTGAGGAACCCTACGAACTTTACACCTTCGACATTCCTCGAACGAAGCTCCTCCATGTAAGCCTCGTCGGAGCCCGCTCCGCCACCTGCTATGACGAGCGGCATGCCCGGCTGAGCCTCGACGTACGCATCGAGAAGAGTCGAAAGTCCCTTCGTTCGCTCGATTCTTCCGGAAGAGCAGAAGATAAACCTGCCCGGCTCGAGCCCCCATCTTTCGAGGTGGCCGGTGCTCGGCGCCTCACGGAACGTGATGCCGTTCGGAATATAGACTACCTTCTTGCCGTAACGCGTTTCGTAGTAGTCGCAGAGCGGTCTCGAAACGCTCGTTCGCACGTCCGGCACACGGATGAAGAAGCGCTCTGCGAGCTTCGACATCATCCTTGCCGGCAAACTCCATTTCTTCCTCAGGTAGGCCTGCCCGTGTGACGTCGCGACGAGCCCAATCTTCGGCCTCTGCATCCAGGCGAGTATGCAGGGATCCGAACTGTGTATGTGTATTATGTCGAAGCCTCGCCGTCTCGCGTCGACAGAGGCGTTCCACATGTGCGAAAACATCTCGAAGTTCTTATTGCCGCTCCCTCCGACGGCTACCACCCTCGCTCCATGGTAATCGTCCGTCGAACTTGTATACGATTCGTAGCCATATACGGTGATATCGTGCCCCATCGAAACGAGGTGGGGCAGGAGCGAATCCACGACCACCTCGACACCATGGTGACCGGGGACTCCCTTTATTCCAAGGATTGCTATTCTCATACGATCAAAACCGGCGGGTCTCCTGTGGGGGTTGTGTTACGATCAAACCTCGATTTCCTTGCCCTGAAACTGCCTCAACTTGTTCTTCATCACCCAGAGAAAAGGCTTCAACGGCTTGTGGCGCATAGCGGGAACGGCCGTTCCCGTCATCCAGCAGTTGCGCTTGCAGTTGCGCACCATCTCGCGCACTCGCTCTGCCTGCTCGCTGTGCCAGATCTCCTCAAAGCTCTGGGCGGTCAGATCGCCCATCACCCACGGTTCCGGCGAGCCGTTGCAGGCGAGCACCCTCCCCCACGGGTCGAGGAAGAAGGTATCCGTTGCCGCTCCGCACGGGATCGGCCTCGCCTTGCCCTTTACGTGGTTCAACAGGCCCATGTTGATGTATGCCCTGAACCAATCCTTAACCCTTGCCTTGAGCTCCTTTCTCGGTGAACGAAGCAGGGCATCCATGAACTCCCGCATCTTCTCCTCGACCTCTTCGATATTGTCGATGCGGTTGTCCTCTTTGAAGAAATAGAAGCTGTTGTGCACAACGGCGTTGGAAAATTCGACACCCATACTCGCCGTTAGGGTGTACATATCGAGCAGGTCAAAGACGTTCTGCCCGGAGATCGTCATTGCAAACCCTATGTCCTTTATCCCGAGGCGCTTCAGGCGAAGTATCGTCCTCATGCCGCGATCGAATCCGTTCTTTAGCCCCCTCAACGAATCGTTCAGTGCGGGAAGCCCCTCTATGCTTACCCTGACGGTGATCTTAGGGAAATCCTTGGCAATAGCTTCTATGCGGTCGTAGAAGTAGCCGTTCGTACTGATCTCGAGCCTATTCGTTTTTTCGTAGAGAATCTCGACGATTCGATGTATGTCTTTTCTCAACATGGGCTCGCCGCCCGTGATGTTGAGCCTCTTCATCCCCGCGGGAATCTTCTTCAGTATCTCCGGATCGAACTCCTCCGACGGCTTCGTCGGGTTCCGCCAGCAGTTGCACATCTGGCATCTCGCGTTGCATCTATACGTCGTAATTATTGCACATTCCATTGTTCCCGCCTCTGCTTCACCGCTGAATGGGACACCGAGAAACGATATATTTAGAATGTAAAGTATACCGCCATCGTTTCGATAATTCAATTCACTTTTTCGCCATTTATGCCATATACCTTACAATACGCATATCTGTAGCAAATAACGTGCGCACCCGAACGGTCGAGCCCATTAAACTGCTTGCAAACCTCTTGAAAAAGAATATATTATTTATTATTTTTGTAAACAATTGAGCAATCAATCGAGGAACGAAAGGAGAAAGAAATGGCGATATTGAACGAACAAAACAGGACCGAAATTTCACAACAGCTCGAAAACATGGAAGGGCCGGTAAAAATCGTATGCTTCACTCAGGAGCTCGAATGCCAGTATTGCCGTGAGACTAAGGAGCTTTTGACCGAGCTTACGGACCTCTCGGACAAACTTACGCTCGAAACGTACAACTTTATAACCGACAAAGAGATAGTCGAAAAATTCAACATCGACAAGGTGCCTGCCACGATAATTATGAATGACGAGAAGGATTACGGAATCCGCTTCTACGGAATCCCTTCGGGTTATGAATTCGCTTCAATCCTCCAGGATATCCTCCTCGTTTCGAAAAGTGATTCGGGTCTCTCGGAAGATTCGAGAAAAAAGCTCGCCAACCTGGAAGAACCACTTCACCTGCAGGTATTCGTCACACCGACATGCCCATACTGCCCGCGCGCAGTGGCGTTGGCTCATCAATTCGCCATCGAGAGCGACAAGGTCACGGCCGATATGGTGGAGGCTATAGAGTTCCCACATCTCTCGCAGCGATACCAGGTCATGGGAGTGCCCAAGACTATTGCAAATGAAAAATCGGCTGCCGAGGGAGCTCTTCCGGAAGCCCATTTTCTCCAGAAGGTTCTTGAAACCTTGACAGAGGAAACCGAAACAGCTTAATTTACTTATAGCTGCCTGTTCTGTTACATGCCGACCGGTAAAACATTTCTATACTCCCAAACCTTCTCGAGGAGGTCAGCATGTATCGGTGCGGGCGGTTCCCATCATTTGCCTTTTTACTGTTTTCGGTAATTTCTGTAGTCATTCTGTCCGAACCGCTCCATTCTCAATCCGATGAATGGAATGTATCATTACTCAACAGGCTTGCCGGCGGATCGTGCATGTCTGTCTGTGTAAAAGGTGATACCATACTGTACGGCAGCGACAACTATCTCAAGATCGCCGACGCTGCAGATCCGTCAAACCCTATCGAAATCGGGGAAACGAGTGTTCCGGGTGATATCTACTCAATAACGGTAAGGAACGAATATGCCTATCTGGCAGACATATTCAACGGCTTGAGGATCATCGACATCTCCGATCCATCTCATCCAACCGAAGTGGGGCATTACAACAACATATACTACACCAGGCAAATAGTCGTCAGGGACAACTATGCATATGTTGCATGTGAGGGTGAGGGGCTGAAGATCATCAATATTTCAAATCCGATGAAACCGTTGGAGGAGGGCAGCTACGAAACACCGGGCAGGGCATACTCAGTTGCGTTGAAAGGAAACTACGCATACCTGGCAGCCACCAATTCCGGAATCCGTGTGATAGACATATCGGATCCATCAGATCCGTTTGAAGCGGGTTACTATCCCACAGAGGGATATGCATACGATCTGACCATACAGGGGTTTTATCTTTTCGTTGCAGAGGGCGCTGCCGGCCTCAGGATCTTTAACATATCCAATCCATTAAACATCAAACAAATCGGGTACTACGATACAGACGGGCTCGCTTCAGGGATATCCGTCGAAGGCAACCATGCCTTCGTCAACGACGGGATAGACAGTTTGTTCTTGATATTCGATGTTTCCGAGGTCTATTTCCCGCAAGAGACAGGCTGTTACAAGACCGCAACAGCCAACTGGAGTTCCGCTGTGAATGGAGAACTCGCATTCGTCGCGTCCGATGGAGCGGGGCTTTATATACTGGACTGCTCTCTTGCTCCTACACTTTTGCAATCGTTCAACATACGTCAAGCAGAAACAAAGATGGAGCTTTCCTGGGATATATCAAGCCGGGAAGGGATAACCGGTTTCAAAATATACAGAACCACGAATGAGGAACAACCTATGACTAAAACGACAAGCCCCACGATCCCGATAACTGCAAGCAATCATTACGAATATACCGACAATGACCTAATAAACGGGAAAAGCTACACTTACACCCTTGCCGTCCGAGATTCGGACGGCAGCGAGTCTGTGATCGGTGAAAGAACGGTCACATACAAGCTCCCCAATATCGTATATCTCTGCCAAAACAGACCAAATCCATTCAACCCGTCCACATCTATAGAATGCACATTGGCAGAGCCGGCTCACCTGAATCTAAGCGTTTACGACATTAACGGCAAATTGGTAAAGACC
>NATK01000082.1 GCA_002085285.1 Candidatus Latescibacteria bacterium 4484_7 | reverse complement strand
TCCTCTCTAGGTCCTCTAATGTTAGTTGCAATCACAGGCACGCCGGAAGACATCGCCTCACATACCGTTCTGGGTACGCCCTCTCGATAGGAGGGTAGTACGAATATGTCCGTTGCGGTAAGCAGGCGGTGTGGATGCTCATAAAACCCGGTGAATATGATCTTCTTGCGGAGCTCTCCATTCGAAGACTCTTCCTTAAGACGGTGCATTGTATCTTGGTCGCGATCCATCGTTCTGCCGGTATCTCCCGCCATTACAAGGTATGTATCCGGCGCGCTTTTCAGCACGAGTTTGAATGCCGAGATGAGGTCGAGCACTCCTTTCTCTTTGACCATTCTTCCGATGAAGGTGACGACGACAGCATCGGGCGGTATGCGAAGTTCGCGCCTCACGATCGAACCAGTCTCTACGTCGGGTTTGAAAAGGCTTGTATCTACACCATTTCCAATGTGAAGGATCTTTTCCGAGTCGAGGTAGTGTTTGCTCAAGGCAGAAAGAGAGTCTTCGATGCTCTGGCAGAAGAGGTAGTCGGTAAAGAATCTGCATGCGAAGCGTTCGAGTGATTCGAAGAAGAACTTTGTCACTGGCTTCATACCCTCATGGTGATAGAATCCATGAGCAGTGTACAGAACGAACGGCACGTTCACGGATTTCGCTGCGATTCGTCCTATGAAGGCGGCGATGGGAGTGTGAAAATGAACGATATCGAATCGCTCTCTGCGGAGAAGGTTGCGAATGCTCTTGAATGATTCGATCAGGTCAATCGGCTTAACGCTTCTTTTGACATTTATCCGGTGGAATCTGAACCCCGACCGCTCGATTTCTTCCGCTACCCCTTCGCCTGTGTCGGCAGCAGCGCCCTCAACTTCGAATCCCGCCTCTGCGAGTGATTTCATAAGTGGAAGAAGCAGGTTTTTTATTGCGAGGTCTATAGAGGCAACCTGAAGCACCCTGAGCGGTCTGTCGAGCCTGGCTGTCGGGATTTCATCCTTAAATATTGATTTTTTTCCTGTGTTCGCTCCTGGAGCATCGACTACGGCGGTATTACTAATCAAGTTACCTATAGTTTCTTTCATCTTTCAATGCACCTCATCCGTCAGTACCGATATGTCTTCGACAAGCTCTTTGAGTTCGCTCACTGAGTAAATTGTGGTGTCCGGTTCAAACCCGATGGGGGGTTTTGCATCTCTGTAGATTCCGTCCTCGTAAACGATCCTCACAGTTTTGAATCCGACGTCCCTCGCGGGTTTGAAGTCCTTGAGCGGGTTATCGCCGATATAGATTGCTCCATTGACATCGATCCTTTCATCCTCTTTGAATAACTCAAAGACAAAAGAATCCGGTTTCCAGTGTTCCCTGCCGAAGAGGTCGGTCAGCATGATTCTGTCGAAGATGTTCCTTATCTCGAGGCTCTCGATCTTGAGAGTCTGGGAAAGCGAATAGCCGTCCGTTATGATACCCAGCCTGAAACTTTCCCTTAGACCTTCGATGATCTCCTTCATTCCCGGATAGAGATTTATTTTTGGATAATGCGTTCTGTACAGGGATACGAGTTCGACCGGTTCGATGCCTCGCAGACCGAAGTGTTCTATGAGCAGGTCGAAGGTTTTCCCTCTAACGCCCTCTTCGAATCTTTTCGATAGAAAGTCGAATGTCGAAACACTGTCCAGATATCCTGCCTTTTCGAGATATTTCGATACCGATCTGAATCCGCTGAGGACGTAATCTCTCTCGGGGTAAAGGGTATCGTCGAGATCGAAAATGATCCAGTCAATCGTTTCGCCCTTGCCATTTGATATCTCCATGTATATTGAGCCTCCTGCGCGGTTTTTTCAATTTTATGCGTGGGCGTTTTCCAAAGCCGTCGAGCTTATGGATTCGAGCTGTGTTTCGCTGAAATATATCTCCTCCCAATAGCGTGCGAGATAGAGCCCTTTTTTAGTGCGCCCGATTGGAGGTGTTTTTTGACCGAGAAAGATTCTCACTGCTGTAAGTGGAATGTTGACCCCGGCACGTGTGGTGAGTGCCATCGTTCCGGCCAGCCGTATATTGATCTCGGTCAGTTTGGGCAGCCCCGATTCATCCTCCTTAGCCTGGAAGAAGAAAGGTCCATTTACAGGGATCTCTTCCGTGATTTTTCCTGCGGCCTCTTCGAGAAGCGCGTTGCTCACCGTTTTGCTGATAGTACAGATGCCCGATTTGGTTCTTATCCTCAAACGGGGTGAGGCGGAGAGCAGGCGTCCATTCATATCCGCTATACAATCGACGGTGTACTCTCTGCCCGGTAGGTATTCCTGTATGATCGGATTGGATATTCTCGACAGGTAGAATTCGGCTTCTTCTCTGTTCTCCACCTTGAACGCATTGATGGAGCCGGAGCCGTCTCGAGGTTTGATGAAGATCGGGTAGCGGAGCTCATCTATTATCGAAGGGTCTATGGAAGATTTCGGTTGAGGGACTTTCCCCTCAAGTCTCGTGTACATTTCCCATTTGTCCCTCGACAGCTCAAGAGCTTCGGTAGGAGATGTCATGACCTTGGCTCCAAGTCTCTCAATGTCTGCTCTCCGTCGAGCGAAAGGGATGAGAAACGTGTCGAGGCAGGGAATGACAAGGTCTATTTTTTCTCTTACGATGATTTCTTCGAGAACGGGAAAGAATTCCTCGTCTTCTATGGACGGCACGACGAATGATGGGAACCCCATATTCATTCCCGGTGTCACAGGATCGGAATCCGCTACGATTATCTCGAGATCATCGGCCTTGGAAAGGTCTTTCAGTGCCGACATCGCCATCCCCGACCCTATAGGAACGATTAATATTCTGCTTTTCATCATCTCTGCATTCCCTCCAGCTTGTGACTTAAGTCCCATTTTCCAAATCTTTCGGCTCTATTGAATGAAATGTTTAGGTAATTATTGTTGACACCTTGAAAAATCTTGACTTATCTTAGTATGTTCGGCAAGTCGGCAGGGAGGTGCTTCGAGTGGACAAGAAGGTTTTCTCGGCGATAGTCGCCGCAATCAACGCATACATGGAATCCGAGCAGGATGTTTCCCGGAGAAGATTCGGCCAGAGGCTCAATCCGTGGAAGATGGCGGCGAGGCGGGAAACGATGTCGAAGCGCTCCCTTGTGGTTCGCGCCAATCCAGGCAAGATCCGTCTCAGAAGATTTTCGATATTTTAAACAGGTCTGTAGGGGAAAATGAAACAGCAGGAAAAAGACAGGAAGCATTTTTCTGAATTGAAGCCGTTGAGGATAACCGATACGACTTTCAGGGACGGGCATCAGTCCACCATAGCAACGCGTTTCAGAACAGAGGACATGTTACCCATCGCCGAGAAGATGGATGAGATAGGATTTCATTCGATGGAGGTGTGGGGCGGAGCGACGTTCGATGTGGCCACGAGATTCCTCAACGAGGATCCCTGGGAAAGATTGATTGAGCTCAAGAAGAGGATAAAAAAGACTCCTCTTCAAATGCTACTCCGCGGCCAGAACCTCGTCGGCTACAGAAACTACGCTGATGATGTCGTCGAGGCTTTTATCGCGGAAGCTGCAGATGCCGGTGTCGACATATTCAGAGTTTTCGATGCGTTGAACGACGAAAGGAACTTCGAGACCTCGTTCAAGGCGATCAAGAAGAGTGGCAAACACATACAGGCAACGATTTCGTATTCACTAACCGAGAGTCGTCTCGGAGGAGAGATATTCACCCTCGATTATTATGTGAAGAAAGCAAGGATCTTCGAGGAAATGGGTGCAGACTCGCTCTGTATAAAAGATATGGCCGGTCTCATGAATCCTTACGATGCATATACTCTCGTCAAGGCATTGAAAGAGGCTGTGAAGATACCCATTCATTTGCACAGCCACTACACGAGCGGGATGGCTTCGATGACCTACATCAAGGCGATAGAGGCTGGAGTGGATGTGGTGGATTGCGCCGTGGCACCGTTTGGGCTTCGCTCTTCCGAGCCTGCAGTAGAGCCTATAGTCTCGACTCTTCAGGATACGCCGAGGGATACGGGACTCGACCTGAAGAAACTTTTCAAGATAGGACAATACCTCGAGGAGGTAGCTCCAAAGTACAAACGTTTCCTTAATACGACGAGGATGGCTGTCATAGACACAGGTGTCCTCGAACATCAAATCCCCGGCGGGATGCTTTCCAACCTCGTGAGCCAGTTGAGAGAGGCGGATGCACTCGACAAAATCAACGAGGTATATGAGGAGCTGCCTAAGACGAGAAAGGAGCTCGGCTATCCTCCTCTTGTTACTCCGACGAGCCAGATAGTAGGGATACAGGCGGTGCAGAATGTTCTGTTCGGTCGATACAAGATGATAAGCTCTCAGGTCAAAGACTATGTTTTCGGCCTGTATGGAAGGCCTCCGGCAAAGATCGATCCAAAGGTTATGAAGAAAGCATTGAAGGGGTACCCAAGAGGTGAGAAACCCATAGATTGCAGGGCGGCCGATCTTCTCGAACCTGAGATGGAAAAGGCGAGGGAAGCTGTGAAGGGTATCGCAAGAGACGAAAAGGACGTCCTCACGTACGCTCTTTATCCGACGACCGGGCTGAGATTTCTCCGATGGAAGTACGGTCTCGAAGAACCTCCCGATGAAGTAAAACCCTTAACTCTCGAAGATGTGAAACGTGAAGAGGAGCTCATGGAAAAGGCGAGGAAGGGATTGCTTAACGAGGTCCATTCTTCTTCGGATGCGGGAAGCAGTGGAAGGGGCGGAAGAAAATTTAAGGTCTTCGTCGAGGGTCAGGCTTACACTGTAGAGGTCGAAGAGGTGAATGGAAGACCGAAGATTAGATCCGTGGGGGTAACGGAGCCGATCATTAAGAAGGAGAGGGTAAAAGAGAAGAATTCGTCATCGGAAAGAGAGACTCCGGCCGAGACGAAGGTCGCTGTTGCTCAGGACGGCAGCGAGCACTCGGTGACTGCTCCGATGCCGGGGATGGTTCTGCAGTACGAGGTAAGTGAAGGCGACGAAGTCAAAGAGGGAGACCCCCTCGTAATTCTCGAAGCGATGAAGATGCAGAACACCCTTACAGCTCATGTTTCTGGGATAGTCAAGTCGATCAAGGTGGCTCCCGGCACTTCCGTCGAAAAGAATCAGGTGCTTTTGACGATCTTGAGGTAATCGAAGACCTGCCCGAAGATATTCTCAATCATTTTATTGAAAAAAAATCCCGCAGGCTATATTTTCTATTAACCGTTTCTTCAAATGGGCAGGTTGGTATTGAGCGGAACTGAAAAAGCAAAGCCGGACTTCAGACTCAAGAGTCATCCAATACTACCAATCGAAGAACGCACTGAAGTATCGTTCACTTTCAATGGAAAGAGCATAAAGGCATACGAGGGCGAGGTGATAACCTCCGCCCTTTTTGCGAACGGAATCAGGGTGTTCGGTCATCACGCGAGAGACAACGGTGCTCAGGGAATCTTCTGTGCGAATGGTCAGTGCAGTCAATGCCTCGTTCTAGTCGACGGTATTCCTGTGAAAGGGTGTATGACGTCTGTCAGAGAGGGCATGAAAGTTGAGAGCGTCGAGGGGATCCCGTCACTGCCCGAAACCGATTCCGTTCCGGGATTCAAAGAGATTCCTCAGCTCGAAACCGAAGTGCTTGTCATAGGGGGAGGGCCTGCCGGTATCAACGCTGCGATAGAGTTGGGCCGTATCGGAGTGGATGTGCTCCTTGTTGACGACAAGAAGGAGCTTGGGGGCAAATTGACACTCCAGACGCATACGTTCTTTGGGTCGAGGGAAGATTGTTATGCCGGTGTGAGGGGAATCAAGATAGCGGAGATACTCGAAGAGGAGCTTGAGAAATATCCATCGGTGAAGGTGATGCTCGAGACTTCGGCGGTCGGGGCATTCTACGACAAGAAGGTGGGCCTCGTGAGAGGCGACGATTACTACCTCGTAAAGCCCAAGGTGGCTCTCGTCGCCTGTGGTGCCAGGGAGAAGAGCCTCGCATTCGAAGGATGTGATCTTCCCGGAGTTTACGGAGCGGGGGCTTTCCAGACACTGCTCAACAGGGATCTTGTGAAACCGACGGAGAAGCTGTTCATCGTTGGAGGTGGCAATGTAGGTTTGATCGCAGGTTACCATGCGATTCAGGCCGGCATCAAGGTCGTGGGGCTCGTCGAGGCGATGCCGAAGTGCGGAGGCTACAAGGTTCACCTTGACAAGCTGAAGAGGCTCGGAGTGCCGGTGATGACTTCGCACACGGTGGTGAAGGCTCACGGTACGGAGCAGCTCGAGGGAATATCCATCGCCAGACTCGACAAGGACTTCAAGCCGATCGCAGGTACAGAGAAATACTACGAGGTCGATACTCTTCTCATAGCAGTCGGGCTCACTCCTGTTAATGAGCTGTACGACAAGCTGAACGAGTTCGGTATAGAGACTTTACGACAGCATTAGAATCCCGGATGGCTCGATCATGGGGCTGCCCGTCTTCGAGGGAAAGTGTGTCGCATGTATGAAGTGCGTCGGTGTCTGCCCTGGGCTCGCGATAACACTGATGCGTCCAAGATACGATGAAAAAAAGGGCACATCTCTCGTCACTGTTCCCTACGAGCTGGATCTCGAATATGTAGAGGCGCAAGCGGAGGTTACGACGGTTGACATGGAGGGAAGGACCGTTGGAAAGGGAACAATCGTTTCCGTCAAGAACTCTCCTTCGAGAGACCGGAGGAAGCTGGTCTCGATCGAGGTGCCTTACGAGCAGGCTCACGAGGTAGCCGGGTTCGTCGTTCAAACGATCGATGAGCCAAAGGAGGCGGAGGCTGTCGCGGAGCTCATCCCGGACGATACGATCATCTGCAGGTGCGAGCGCATCACCGCCGGCGAGATAAGGGAGCAGATCAGGCTTGGTGTAAGAGATATGAATGTTCTCAAGGCGACCTTGAGAACGGGTATGGGAGCTTGCGGCGGCAAGACGTGTACGCCTCTGATTCTCAAGCTATACCAGCAGGAGGGAATAGATTTGTCCGAGGTTACACTTCCTACGAACAGACCTTTCGTCGCAGAGGTTCCGCTCTCCACGTTCGCAGGGGTAAAAGAGGAAGAAGAGGATGGCAGTAGAGGGCTATGATGCAATCGTTATAGGGGCTGGGAGCGTTGGCCTTCCATCGGCCTATTTTTTGACCCTCGAAGGATTGAGGGTTCTGGTGATAGACAAGGCTCCCTCGGCCGGACAAGGGCAGAACAAGGCCGCGATAGGAGGAGTGAGGGCTACTCACTCCGATCCTGCCAAGATAAAGATATGTCTCCAAAGCCTCGAGGTGTTTTCGACGTGGAAGGACAGGCATGGTACCGACATAGGATGGGTACCCGGAGGTTATTCTTTCCCCGTTTACAGGGAATCCGACGAGAAGCTCCTCAAGGAGATTCTTCCGCTGCAGAAGAGTTTTGGACTCGATATAGATTGGGTCGGGCCGGAGGAGGTCAGGGAATTGATTCCCGGCATAAACGAAGAAGGTCTTAGAGGAGGCACGTATTCTCCAGGCGATGGGCAGGTCTCGCCGCTCAAATCCTCAGCAGCGTTTTGGAAAGAAGCAAGGGACAGAGGATGTCGTTTCAAGTTCGGCGAGACGGTCACGGAGCTTTTGATCAAGGGGGGAAAGATAGAAGGAGTGGTTACGGACAGGGGAACGTACTACTCCGACGTCGTTCTTAATGCAGCGGGTGGTGATGCAAGGGAGATAGGGAAAATGGCCGGCTTGGATATCCCGGTTACTCCGGAGAGCCACGAGGCCGGCATCTCTGCTCCGGTGAAGAGATTTTTCAAGCCCCTCGTTGTCGATATTAGACCTGGCCCGGAGGGGAAGACCGAAAACTTCTATTTCGGACAGATCGATACCGGTCAGATAATCTTTTGCTATACTCCCATAGAACCTATCGTCGGAAAAAACAGGTTCTCTACGAGCGAGTTCATGCCCATCATTGCAAGGCGCCTGATAAATCTCATCCCGAGGTTGAAGAATATAATGATCAGGAGGGTCTGGAGGGGGCTCTACCCGATGACGCCGGATGGTATAATCATCCTGGACAGGGTGAGAGAAGTCGAAGGGTTGTACCTCGCCGTTGGAATGTGCGGCCAGGGCTTTATGCTTGGCCCCGGTGTAGGACTCAATATGGCAAAGCTCATTGCATCGGGCAAACCTGCCATCGAAGAAGAGATCTTCTCGAGTCTGAGCTTTTACAGGGACTTCTACTCGAAAGAGGGGGAAGCGCTCAGATAACCTGATCGTTGATGTTCTTATAACCTACCTTTCACATTTCAATGAACATCTCCTCATTGACCGCACATTGTTTTTCGTTCTCGAGAGCGAATTGCCGCTTGGTCGTCTCTAAGAGCGATATTCAGATCTATCGAAAATTCCGTTAAAGATTCCGTACCTTCCAATCGAATAAGGGTTTGAAGGAGTTCGTGCGTTTGAAATAAAACACCAATCGTTCGGGGTGCAGAGTTATGAAAAAGATTCTTGTAATCGAAGACAGCAGAATGATCTCGCAGCTCATCAAGACACAGCTCGAATCGAGGGGGTTCGAGTGCGAAACTGTCGCCGACGGCCTCGAGGGACTCAAGACGGCGAAAGCGACGAAGCCGGATTTGATCGTACTCGATGTGATGTTGCCGTCGATGAACGGATTCAAGATTTGCAGGTTGCTCAAATTCGACAGGCGCTACAGAGACATACCTATCATCATGCTGACCACGAGATCAGATGCAAAGGATGTGAGATTGGGCAAATCGACAGGTGCTGACCTCTACATGACGAAACCTTTCGAGACGGAAGAGCTCGTTGCCAACATCAACCGCTTGCTTTCGAAAGTCGAGGAGGAGCAGACGGTATGAGCTTGTATCAGTACAAGGCAATAGACGATAGAGGAGAAGAGATCACCGGGATGATGGATTCCCCGGACGAGATTCACGTTCTGAATCACCTTACGGCCAAGGGACTGATTGTTTCTTCGATAAAGCCGAAGGGGGCGGGTTCGTTTCTCGATACCCTCAAATCGCTCGGTTACAAGAGCTCCAGGGTTAGCAAGCTCGATCTCATCATATTTACCAGGCAGATGGCTTCGCTTTTGGACGCGGGCATCCCCGTCAATTCGGCTCTGAGAATATTGTCCAAGCAGTCCGCGGGAAGATCTATCGTAGAGCTCGCGGAGGATATTAAGGAAGAGCTCGAGAGCGGGTCGACCATCACCAGGGCCTTGATGAAGAGAAGGGACGTGTTCAGCGATTCCTATATCTCGATGGTTGAAGCCGGTGAAGCGGGAGGAATGTTGCCCGAGGTTTTCAGCAGACTCGCCACTATCCTCGAAATAGAGAAGGAGCGCAGAGAAAAGATAAAATCGGCGGTGACTTATCCCATTATTCTCATCATCGCCGCTGTTGGAGGCATGACTTTTCTTGTGGTTTCCGTTTTCCCGACCTTCGTAAAGATTTTTACCAGAGCGCATATAAGGCTTCCATGGACTACGAGGTCTCTGATCCTCGTCAGTGAGCTGGTCAAAGCCTACTACCCGATCATCATAGGGGTGGTAATTGCATTGGTCGTTTTCATCAGGTGGTACTCCAGGACCGAAGAAGGTCAGATGAAGATAGACGGGTTGAAACTCAAACTTCCAATATTCGGCCCGCTTTTCGAAAAGGTTGCAATGAGTACCTTTGCTCACAATTACAGGGCTCTGAACAGCAGCGGGATACCTCTTTCGAGGACGCTCGAGATCGTCTCCGGCACGGTCGGCAATAAAATAATTTCTAAAGCGATTCTCGATGTTATCGAAAAAATAAAGGGAGGTGCGACGATCGCCAGGCCATTCGAGGAGAGCGGATGTTTTCCTCCCTTCGTCGTGCACATGATTTCGGTTGGTGAGGAAAGCGGAAGGATGGACGAAATGCTCGACAAAGTCAGCGAATATTACGACAAGGAGGTGAACTATTCGATAACGAAACTTACTAATTCGCTCGAGCCCGCCCTTATAGGGGTGATGGGCGGAGTTGTTGCATTCATGTACCTCTCTCTCATTACGCCAATGATGCAGATGATGAAAGTGGCGAGAGCAGGCGGATTGGGGTAGAGGAAAGCAGTCAAAGAAAGGAGAAA
>NATK01000081.1 GCA_002085285.1 Candidatus Latescibacteria bacterium 4484_7 | reverse complement strand
GTCATTTTTTATGGATGGGGTCAAACTTAACTTTTTTAACACAAGCGTGGAGGTCAAAATGAAGGCCCATTTCGCCTCGAAGCGGTTCGGATTGCTTCATGCCTTTATTTTTATAATTTTTACAATGATCCTTTCTAAGCCGGTCCTGCTCTTTGCTCAAACAACGTATGAGGAACCCGTATTCCGCGAAGCGAAGCTTTTCCTGAATATCTATGGCGTCTACGCCGATACGGTTGCAGTTTTCGGTAAAACGATATTCGGATGGTCCGATCGCTACTTCAACGGCGCCACCGATGTAATAGACATGGAGCTTGCAAACCCAAAGCTATACGGCGAGATCGAAGGGTTCGACTGCATTTCAATCCTCGGAAAAGATGACTTGCCCTCGCCAGGTAGAACAGAATTTCCCGGACCGGAAGGTGATTTCCCGGCGGAAAGCTTCTTCGATGTATTCTACAAGCTGTATGCGCCTATGCTCTTTCCAGACACGCTTCATACGAGCTCGCCAATGCATATTACCGCAGCCATAGACCAGATGCCGCCCTACTTCAACGAATACAACATGCCTTCCGGATCTACTGTTTTTCTATACGACGTGAGCGAAAATGTAATGGGAGAGATAACCTATTGGCAGGAGGAGATGATCCCCTACTCAGCGCCGGAGGCTTATGTAACCGCAGAGACAGGTTACGGCTCGGATATAGCCATCGCCTACAATGACACAGTCAAATTTTCCGCGGCGGTGGCGGGCTACGTCGAGCCCGACTTCGGCATGCCTCCGTGCTATGACATCGAGCCCCTCACTGCAACATTCGGCATTAGAGAATCGGGCACGGGCAATCCATTCGTGCCGTTTTACACTGACAGCGCAGGCCTCGGGGAAGAGGTAGGAACCGTGGTTCCGACGAACGAAGGCGACGGATGGGCAGGATACCTCGACATCTCATCATACCCCGACGCAGGCGGCTTATATGATGTAGAGGTAATCTTCGACTTTGGCACCTTCGCTCTCTACGATACGATAGACATCTTCATCGATCCCAATCCCATAATCCCGCTGTTCAACAATATCGACCGCGATTCGATAGCTTTCTTCAACCCCGCTGAGATGGAATTGATCATTGCCCAGAATATGGCTCATGCAAACGAAGTGAATTACACCACTGCGGCTGTTAAGCCTCTGTCACCACATTGGAAAAGAACCCTCGAAGGTGTCAACCAGCACGACCTCACGAAGAACCGTGCCGTTGGTGATGTAGCGTGCGGACCAGCCGCTGCGGCAAGTTGCCTCAAGTTCTGGGCGAAAAACGGCTACCCAAAGCTTGAGCATGCGAAGGGCGATACAAGCAAAGCTGCGATAAACGGAACAAAGATGGGAAAAGAACTTCTTGCGAAGATGAAGCCCAAGAGTAAGAACAAAGGAACATCTGTTTCATCCATTGCAAAAGGGATAAATAGCTATCTAAAAGGACACGGGTACACCGGATGGTCTGTTGAGCGCAAGAGTATCAAAGATATGACAGATTTTGCAGCAATGATGAGAGAGTTCGAGTCTGACAGTGAGGATGTCATAATGATAGTCAGCGACACGAAAGAGGGAAGCGGAAATAAGCATCGATTCAGTCACGCCTTGACAATGGGATCGAGAAAATCAATCACATATATAAAGTTAGATACGCAAACAAGCGGAGATTCCATGATAACAAAGGAAACTCCCCATGCAGATCAGAAGATCGATTTTATGGATCCCTGGGATGGCGTAAACAGCGACGAATACGATATCTACATCGATTCAAAGGGAAAACCTCACATTAAAGACTATTCAAATACTGACAGTTTTAACAGCGATTCGCGGATAGACGGATATGTCAAGGTATCTCCTCCCTCGGGGAGCAAGTCCAAATCAGCCCTATCCGTGCAATCTTCAAAAGGACGGATTGCACAGTATCGTCTGCCTTCGGGCAATTCGAGCGCGCTTTACGGCTCGTGGACAGTAGTGGACTCTGTGCCTACAAAGGGTGATTCCCAACCCGATACGCTGCACTGGGATACTACGGGATTTCCCGGCGGACTATACCTCCTCGAACTCAGAACATTAGGTGCCGACGGGCGGGTAGGCACATCTTTAAGATTCGCAGCTATTCCAGAGTTTACCGTTGATGCCGGCACCCCCGAAGCCGCCGTTCTGCCTACGGCTATAAGGAGCTCCTTCCCCAATCCGTTCAACCCGATGACGACTATCGAATATTCCATTGCCAAGAAAACATCGATAACGATGCGCATATTCGATGTCTCGGGGAGACTCGTTACAACACTCATAGAAGACGAGGTGCGGGAACCCGGGATATATAGAACCACCTGGGACGGCTCCAACTCAAGGGGCACACGCGTGACAAGCGGAATGTACTTCTGTGTACTTAAATCGGGCCGCGGGATTGTATCGAAAAAGCTTATCCTGTTGAGGTAAACACGAGGTGGTTAATCGAAGAAACAGTACTTTCATAAAAAAACACTAATACTCGGCTCATACCTGACCGAAACATCCTTATAAGCCCAACGATTTCGGTTTGCGTAAAAGCGATAAGCTCCTGCAAGGAGGTCAGGTATGTTTTCGAAAAAGCCACTGTGGGCCAATATCATTCTCACTGCAATAGTGCTGCTCTTTCTGTCGGCACCCCTCATTGCAGCAGAACGAACCGCTCCTGCACATACTCACTCAATCAATCAATCCAATACCACAATTGGCCCGAACATTCCGCCAAAATTACCCTCCTCGACATACTCCGAGCCTCTCGATATAACAAAAGGCGACTCGAACACTTCGGCTTACAATCCTCTCTCATCCAGCGGAGAAAGTTCGAATATAAGTCTTGCCGGACGCTGGGGTTACGGACCGTGCAATGCCGTCACGGCTTATGGTAATACGGTCTACCTGGGAAACGGCGCTTACATGGAAATAGTGGACTTCTCGGACCATTCATCGCCAGTCAAGAAGGGAGAAGTTCTATTGCCAAACGTTGTCGAAAGTATAGCAATAAGTGGTTCCTATGCCTATGTCGCGGACTATGACGACGGTTTGAGAATCGTAGACGTATCCGATCCGACGAATCCCGTAGAGGTAGGCCACATAAACACCGGTGACCTTGCCCTGGATGTAGCCGTAGAGGGCTCGTTTGCATATATAGCGGACAAGCATAATGGAATCGTCATCGTCGATGTATCCGACCCTGCCAATCCCGTTGAGGCGGGTCATTACGATACAAGCGGAATGGCATACGGCGTCGCTGTCGGCGGATCCTACGTATACGTAGCGGATTACAGTGACGGCCTCAGAATATTGGATGCTTCCGATCCGACCGCAGTTTATGAGCTCGGGTACTACGATACGGAAAGCAACGCCCTAAAGGTGGCAGTGAGCGGTTCATATGCGTTTGTAGCTGACAGTTGGGATGGTATAAGGGCAATAGACATATCCGACCTTCACCATCCCACGGAAGCCGCTTTCTACGATACAAATGGAATCGCAGTGGGTGTATCAGTGTACGGCTCGTACATATACGTCGCCGACGGATTCCACGGCGTAAAAGCACTCGAGGTGCAATACTCCCCACTATCTCTCAGCGAGGTTGGCAGTTACGATGTCAACGGCTCTTCTCTCAGTGTGGTAACCAGCCAGTCTTACGCCTATGCCGCCTATGGGGGCGGAGGACTCGAGGTGTTTGATATATCGAATCCAACCACTATCTCCGAGGTATATTGCTATCAAACGAAAGACAATTCGGAGAACATCGCGGTCTCCGGTTCCTACGCCTATGTGGCGGCAAAAAGCAAGGGGCTTATAATAATCGATATATCCGACAGCGCAGCCCCCTTTGAGACAGGTGAATGTTACACTAATGGGGCTGCTTTTGATATAGCCGTCAGCAACTCCTATGCATATGTAACCGATCAGAATTCAGGCCTATTTGTCATAGATATATCAGACCCATACAATCCGAGAGTCATAGGCAGCAGAAAAACCAATGGCACTGCGACAGGCATAGCCGTCAGCGGCAACTATGCATATATCGCAGACGAGACAGACGGCCTCCGAATAATCAGCGTAGCTGATCCGACGATTCCTACCGAGGTAGGATACTACGATACAGGAGGCACCGCTCAGGATGTGGCAGTAAACGGATCGTACGCGTATATAGCGGACGGCAACAGCGGTTTCAGAATAATCGATATATCCAATCCCGATCATCCCATCGAGGTTGGTTACTACGACACCGAAGGCTACTCACACGGCATTGCAGCTAACGACTCGATAGTGTATGTAGCTGACTATCAAAACGGTCTTTTGCTTTTCGACGTCTCTAACCCGGCAATACCAGTGATGACCGATTTCTACAATACAGGCAGTTATGCAAATGGCGTTACCGTCGATGGCCCCTATGCGTATGTCGCCGACGGATACGACGGCGTTAGGGTGATAGATGTTTCCGATCCTGACAACATCTCCGAAGTCGGTTACTACGATACTGGCGATTGGGTGAGTGGCTCGGCAGCCCTTTATTCCAAAATCTACGCCAGCGACGAAGGAGACGGACTCTACATATTCAGTCTCTCACCGGTTTCAGTCATGCTGCAGTCGCTTGCTGCTTCCCCGGACGAAACCGGCATTCACCTTCGATGGGCAGTATCCGAAGAATCCGGTATCTCAGGCTTCAATATTTACCGAACAGCATCCGGATCCAGTTCAAAAACCATGCTCACGCCGAATCCTATCGCTCCGAACGGCAGTCACGTCTACGAATTCATCGACGCGACTGCCAAGAAGGGCGAGAATTACGTCTATTCGCTTACCGTGGTAAAAAGTGACGGAAGCGAGCACGAGCTCGGCACAATCGAGAGCTCTTTGGGTGCTCCCAGGGCGTTGGTGCTGAAGCAGAACTTCCCCAATCCGTTCAACCCGACTACTTCGATACAATTCGAACTGCCTGAAGAAAGTGTGGTCGACCTCGCCGTTTACGATGCAAACGGCCGCCTCGTCAAGAGGCTCGCTAAGGGCAGATGCCTTGCGGGGCTTAAGACATTCGACTGGAACGGATGTGACTCGCAAGGAAGGCCCGTGCCGAGCGGTGTTTATTTCTATCGATTGAAAGCAGGCAAGCGCATCGCATCGAAGAAAATGATTCTTTTGCGATAACAATCAGGCGAGCCTTCGACGCTTCGGTCTCTTTTATCGGCCAGTCGACTCTACAAATGTGCCCCTGCCGATGCATCGGTAGAATTCGAACCAACGACTGCCACAAGACTCGTTCACACCCCCATCTTTCTTGATTGCACGGCGGCTTCGTGATAAGATGCGCCATGCAGAGCAAGGCAAAGCTGTAACTGCCATTGCTCTCGCGAAGCAAAACGGATACGACGACACAAGATCGGCCCGGTGAATCACATTGCACCGCTGCACGATTTTTCGATAATTGTGTGGAACTTTGGAGCCTATGAATTAATATTTAATATCATTGCGTCTGAACGTACAAATCTATTCCGATGGGAGTGACGATGAGCAAGAATCCATCCGCTCTTTTGATAGCCGCTCTTTTTGCGGTCGTGATCTCTGCCGCCTTCATGAATGCGAGCCCGGCCTCGGCGGACACGGGTTACTCGCTCGACGACATGTATGGATACTGGCAGCAGGGCGTTTCCTACTCTATCAAGGCGAATCTCGACACGAAGAACCACTTTCTCACGGGACAAGAGGTGATTCTCTATACGAACAATTCACCCGATACGCTGGAGAAGTTCTATCTGCACCTCTATCCCAACGCATACAGGGACAAGGCTTCGGCTCTCATAAGGGACTACATGAAGGGCACGCTCTACTTCTTCATGGGACTGCCCAAATCGATGAGGGGCTGGATGAATGTCGATACCCTCATGGTGAACGGCTCCAAGGTCGAGTTCGATGTCACTGGAACGATACTCTCGTCAAAATTTCCAAGGCCCCTTCTCCCCGGCGAATCCGTGAGTATAACGATCGCATTCAGCGAAAAGGTAAAGCGCAAGGTGGGCAGATCGGGATACATGGGACAGCATTACGACATGGGACAGTGGTACCCTAAGATGGTCGTCTATGATCACAACGGCTGGCACCCCGACCAGTTCAGGTTGGGCGAATTCTATGGGGAGTTCGCCACGTACGATGTCTCCGTCACCCTGCCCGATGATTACGTCATAGCAGCGACGGGTGATCCTGTTGAAGGCGATCCCGGCTGGAAGGAGGCAAGGGCCAGAGCGGCTGAACGGGCGAAAGGCGCAGGAGATCGGGGTGCAGCGGGAAACGCTTCCCGGACCAAAGCACGGGGAATGTCCGCTGCAGAAAAGGCTGAACGGCTAAAGAAGATAAGCAGCAAAGAATACCCCAACAAGACCGTCACCTTTCATGCGGAAAAGGTACACGACTTTGCCTTCGTCGCCGATCCTTCCTTTGCCCTGCAAGACTCGCTCTACAAAGGCATCGAGATAATGGTCTTCTACCGCCCCTGGAACAGGGCGACCTGGCAGGACAGCGTGATGGCGAGAACAATAAGGACAATCGACTGGCTAGAAAGAATCGCAGGGCCCTTCCCATACAAGCGAATGAGCGTCGTAGACACGCCGACCCGCGGCGGCATGGAGTACCCGATGCTCGTCATGAACGGAGGAGCGGACGACGCCCT
>NATK01000080.1 GCA_002085285.1 Candidatus Latescibacteria bacterium 4484_7 | reverse complement strand
TACCGTTTGCGATCTTTTCCCTTCCAATCCCTCTGCGTCGATTGCTGAAACCGAGTAATAATATGTTCTGCCGTTCACCAACCCTCTGTCTGTATAAAATGTGTCCGTTGTCTCTGCTATCATTTTCTGAGAATCGTTCGGATTGTCCGATCTATAGAGCCTGTATCCCGCTGCATCTTCGGCTCTGTACCATGTCAATGTCACACAGCCGTTCGAAGCCCTCGCTTCAAGACCGCTCGGGGCCGAAACGGCTTGCCCCGGTAGCTGCATCGGAGCCTTCTCTATGTCGTTGAGACAACCGGCAAAAGCCATCATCACCGCTATAAATGCAATTAATAATTTCATCATGCTGTTCATATGCGAGCACCCCCGTGCTTAAAATCTCAATGTCATTTCGAGCATGTTGTCGTGAACATCAAATGAGAGTGGCGATGTTTTTCTCCCCGTGTCGCTCCCGGGAAAGATCAAACTGTCCAAGATGTTCCAACTCCATGTTGCAGCCAATGTTATATAGGCCACATTTCTCCTCAACCTATACTTCTCTACATCATCCCAGCATACCTCGGATTCCTCCTTTAATCTCTCTCTATATACGTAGTTGTCTGTCGAGTTGAATTCGTCAACAATTTTTTCGTATCGATATTCCGCTCGATCATACTGGTCATGATAATTCAATGCCACCATGGCTGAGAGTGAAGTAACTATGGAAAAGAGAGCTCCTCTGCTTTTTTTGCCCTGATATATCTGACCTTTGCCGGGTCTTAAAAGAGAAATGAATGCAGCCTTACTTCTCGAGGTTGGTTTCAAGTCGAATCTCACTATACTGCCGCCTGCCTCTACGTTTGCTTTGGGGCTACCGTCCAGGATGAACGGATCGATCAATTGGCCTAAATAGAAAATAGAAACGGCTGCTGCATATCTCCTTCTTATCCTGTTCTGAATATTGATCTCGTTCGTTGTGTAATAGATCTGTTTTTGTATATCATCGGTTAGATCGAATGATTCAGCTTCGCTTCGCCTCTGATACAAGACATCAAGCCTGTTTCTCAAATGGTGATACTTCTGCTCTTCGGAAATAAATTTGTACAGCCCTGCGAGCACCGTCACGTTGTTCACAATTGCCGCGCCATGTCTCTCTGAGTAGTAATCGCCCCATCCGGGGAGAAGTGCGTTCCTTGCAAAAATGCCAAAGGATATTCCCTTTACCCTTGGGTTACCCGCAAAAGGCAATTCAAAGATTCCGGTCTTCTTTTCGAAACCGGTGCCTTCTATAAACAACCTGTATTTCGTTCCCTTGTCCAGGTCATTACAAAGAATCAGAGGTAGTTTGCCGCTCAATGAATACCCGCTTGAAAGCCTGACAAATCCCCCGGGTTTCGTTCCGGTAAAATGTATGCACAGGGAATCCGCTTCGGCCAATACCTCGTTCTGATTAAGCACGAATATCGCACCGGCGATGGCAAGAATCAACAGCGAACGTTTTATATTTTTATTAACCATTAGAGTCTTCGCTCTCCTTATAGCCGTAATATTTGTAATCGTAGTAGTAAGGCAGTACCTCTGAGAGGTTGTTAACCACCACTCCAAGTATGGTTGCGTTGCCGTCGATAAGTATGTTCTTTGCCCTTATGGCGACGTTCCTCGGCGTCTTGCCGGCAAGCAGAACAAGGATTACTCCATCGACTTCGTTTGCGATGAGCATCGGGTCGCTTACTGGAATCACAGGAGCCGAATCTATTATAACGATGTCATAGTAGAACCTTATCTTTTCGATTATTTCAGAGAGAGTATCTCCTTCGAAAAGATGTGCTGGCGAAGAGATTTTCCCACCGCTCGGGATGACTTTCAGGTTCTCGACCTTCGTATCTTGTATTGCATCCATGGGATCGATCTTGCCTTCGAGGCATTCGAGCAACCCCGGTTCTTTGGGTACATCAAAGATGCGATGAAGCCTTGGGCGTCTCAGGTCGGCATCGACTATCAAAGATTTCTTGCCCCTGAATCTTGCGACGGTAAGGGCCAGATGCGAGGCTATGGTGCTTTTTCCCTCACCCCTATTTGAACTTGTTATAAGAAAACTCCGCATATCCTTCTTGCCATGAATGTGACGGATATTTGTATATAACCTCCTCATTTCCGTCGCCATCGGGCTTTCCTGGTCAAACATTTCGAAGATCGTTTTTGCGTCCTTCTTAACCATGATTCCCTTTTCTACCTATCTTTCAGCTCTATACCGATTCCCGCCGATTTTAGATGGCTCGAATAGACATACAGAACACCTGAAATGATGCCAATAAATATGACCAACCCGATCGTCCAGATCAGTATCATTCTACCTCTCTTCTTCTTTTCCCATTCGAAGCCCGACGCCATCTTTGGAACCGTACCGAGGACGGGGAGCTTCATCATTTTTTCCACCTCTTCTATGGATCTGAAACTATCATCGAAATACTCTGTAGCTACAATTGAAGCGAGCCCGCATGCCCCCGCAAATATCAAGGCAAGGAGCATTATCTTTATCTTGTTCGGCTTGACCGGCACGAGCGGCTTCTGCGGCTGCTCTATTATATTTATTCTCATACCAAGATTTGTGCTCTGCACCGCTTCCGATATCTGAGCCGACGTTTTCGATTCGAGGAACGCCTGGTATATCGTCCTGTTCGTCTCGACTTCGTGCGACACCCTGTTGAACTCCTTCTCGAGGTAAGGTTTGCGTTCCATATTCTTGTTGAACTGCTCTGTGAAGCTGTCCAATTTGTTTTTCTGAAACTTCAAGTAATCGAGGAGGTATCGCTGGTAGAAATACTCCGTTATCAGCGAATGAAGGTCGGGTGAAAATTGACCGTATTCTTTTCTTATGATTTCCATTATGTTCGCTGTTTTTTACAGATTCGTCTTTGGCTATTTTGTCGGTAGTAGGAACGAGTCCGAATATTGCAACAAGTTTCTCTCTCAACCTTTTGAGACTTAAATTCTTCCGCTCTATCTCTGCATTCAGAGAGCGTTTCAGCGCCTCGCAATAGTGTAGGTTTGAAGCATTCACCGGATTGCTCTCTATGTCGCTCCGCATCATTTCTTTTTTTATTCGAGCAAGTTCCTTCTCCGATTCCTCGAGTTTCTCTTTGTAAATGGCAAGTTGCTCATCACTGAAAGCTCCTGCCTGCCTTATCCCTTTTATTTGAGCTTCCCTGGTAGTCTCTATGAATTTCTCGCTTATCTTCTTCGCAAGAACATACGAGGTTATCGGATCTGTATCGAATACACTTATCTTGAAGAATCCGGGGGTGGGGCTGCTGACACTTATTTTTTCCCTAAGGGCCTCGACGAGGTGTCTTTCGATCCTTTCGTCGAGAGAAACACCATTTAGACCTTCTGAAGAGTTCGCAAACAGTTTTCTGATCCTGGGCGATCGATCAAGCCCCAGATCCTTTATGATGAGTTCAAGGAAGGCTCTGCTCTTCACCTTTGTTTCTATCATAGCCCTGTACTGCCTGTTCCTCATCCTGCTTCTTTCTTCGACGGACGGGATATATTTGCCAACTGTCTGAGCCAATATGCTTTTGTCCTCCACAGACAGTAGTGTAGTTGATTCATATATCGGGGTAAGATATCTTACCCCGATCGAAGCGATGACTAAGGCTACAACGATCGGAACAATCAAATAGTATTTCTTTTTCCAGAATATCTTCCAGTATTCGAAAAGACTGATACTGGTAGGTTCTTCCTCCGGAGTTATGCTTTTGATGTTCTCCAATACTCTCTCCCTATCTTGTAATCAGCACCGTAGCCAAGGTGCCCGCAGCAGTCATAAGGCCAAGGAGAAACCGTGGATCCGTAAACATCGTCCTAAAGTAATTGTTGTACTTTGGGATGCTGACCGTATCATCCGGTTTGACCACGGGGTTGTCTCTAATGTCACCCTTTTCGAGATACCTGTCGAAGTCGACTTTTATCGTCATTGTCCCGCCGTTATTGAGCTTTCTTATTATAATCACATTATGAAGATTCGCATTCTCCGAAGGTCCTCCCGCTGCAAGTATTGCATCGACGAGCCTCTTCTCGCCGTTCAGCATATACGGTGCGGGATTAACGACAGCGCCGATAACATTTACAGCTCCAGTCCCAAATTGCCTCACAGCTCTCGTTGGAACTATTATTGTATCCCCCGGTTTGAGAGCAGGGAGTTTGCTGAAATCTCCCGTATCGATCGCCTCCTGTAGATTAACGATCTCGGTCCTCTTCCTCGCCCCTTTCGCCCTTATCAATCTCACTGCATCGAGAGAAGCATCCGGGGTAGCGCCCCCTGCTTCTCTAACAGCTTCCCAGACGTTTGGTGATCCTTGAAGTTCATATTTTCCCGGATGGAGCACCTGACCGTGAACATAGATCAGTTTTCTCGATTCTTCTCCTATAAGTGTGAGCTTAATGAAACCTATCCCCGGATAAAGTTCCCTCATCTTCCTCAATAGAGACGCTTCGGCTTCCTTTATCGTCAATCCTTCGAGGTGAACTATTCCTATCACCGGCACTACAACGTTTCCCGAAGAATTGATTTCAATTACCCTGCCCAGTTCCTGCCTGTCAGGAACATTTAGCTCGAGCCTGTCTCCTTTTCTCAATCTAACTTCCTGAGAAAAAGCGCCAGCCGAAGCCATTGACAGAATCGATAACATCAAACAGGCGTAAACGGCATTAATCGCCTTCTTCTTCATATACCTTTCCCTTTCAGGTGAATGGTTACCCCTCATTGTCCGTCCCCTCCCCAACACTTATACCAGAGATTCTTCGTACCATTCCACTGTTTTCTCAAGTCCCTCCTCGAACGAAACCTCAGGGTGGTAATCTATGAGCTTCTCCGCTAGATTTATATCTGCCTGGGAATGTTTTACATCTCCCGGCCTCGGATCAGCGAAAATAGGATCCACATCTTTGCCGGTCAACTTCTTTAGAATTGCATAGAGTTCATTGAGGGTGTATCTGTCTCCGCACGCCACATTGATCGTTTGTCCCATCGCATTCTCGGATTCGGCCGCGAGCAGGTTGGCCTTGACGACATTTGACACGAATGTGAAATCTCTGCTCTGCTCACCATCACCGAATATCGTCGGGGATCTATCCGTAAGGAGGCTCGTGATGAAAATCGGGATAACGGCGGCATATTGCGACTTTGGATCCTGGCGCGGCCCGAATACATTGAAATATCTCAACGCAATCGTAGAAAGTCCGTAAACGTTGTAATAGACCGAGCAGTAGTACTCGCCTGTCAACTTGCTCACCGCATAGGGAGAAAGGGGCATCGGCAGCATCGATTCTGTTTTAGGCAGCACCTCGGTGTCACCGTACGCTGAGGACGATGCCGCGTAAACGACTCTTTTTACTCCGGCCTCTCTCGCCTTTTCAAGGACCATGATCGTCCCGCCGATATTTACATCGTTTACGAGTACAGGATTCTCTATGCTTCTTGGAACGGATGCCAATGCCGCCTGATGAAGCACAAAGTCCACCCCGTTCATCGCTTTTTCGACCATATCTCCATCTCTTATATCACCTTTAATGAAATCTATCCTGTCAATAAATGGCTCAATATTCTCCATCTTGCCCGTCGAAAGATCATCGAGAACGACTACGTCCTCTCCTCTTCCGACGAGCTCTTCTACGATGTTCGAGCCTATAAAACCAGCCCCTCCGGTTACGAGATACCTCGCCATGACAATCTCCTTACTCCACTATTTTTTCAAACTCTACAACTTAACGATATTGTCCTTCTTTACACCTTTGAAGACATTTCTCGAATCGAATATCAACGGACAGTTGTCTAAGAGCAAACCATAATCGACGTTGTGATGCCCTGTCACTATGATAGCGCAGTCCATCCCCTTGATTGATTCCCCGTTGTAATCGATCCTTTTTACACCTTCAACGCCGACGAGATTCTCTACATAACTATCATAGTAGTACACATCGGTTCCCCTCTGCTGAAGGAGATTAATGATGTCGAATGCGGGAGATTCCCTCGTGTCGTCGATATCCGCCTTATATGAAACGCCCATTATAAGTATCTTCGTGCCCTTTAGACATTTTCCCTGGTCGTTAAGCGCATCGGCGACCCTGTGCACCACATGAAGCGGCATCTCACCGTTTATCATACCTGAAAGCTCGATAAACCTCGCTTCGAATCCGCTCATCCTCGCCTTCCAAGAGAGGTAGAACGGATCGATCGGTATGCAGTGACCTCCGAGCCCCGGACCGGGATAGAACGGCATGAAACCGAACGGTTTGGTCGCCGCCGCGTCTATGACCTCCCAGACGTCTATACCCATCTTGTTGCACATCAAGGCAATCTCGTTCACAAGCCCTATGTTTACGCTCCTGAATGTATTTTCGAGGAGCTTCACTGTTTCTGCTACCTTTGAAGAACTCACAGGTATCGGATTCATTCCAACCATCTTGTACAGGTTAACGGCCAGCTCAGTGCTTGCTTCTGTTATCCCTCCCACTACTTTTGGAATATCCTTCGTCTTGTAATTCTCGTTTCCCGGATCAACTCTTTCGGGAGAGAAGGCTAGGTAGAAATCTTTTCCCACCTTCAAACCTGTTTCCTCGAGAATCGGCAGTATCACTTCTTCCGTGGTGCCCGGGTATGTGGTGCTTTCAAGTGTTATCAACTGTTCCGCATGCAGAGCCTCTTTTATCTCCTTTACAGAAGCAACAATGTAAGAAATATCAGGGTCTTTTGTCTTTCTAAGTGGGGTTGGTACACATATGTTGATCGTGTCCACTTCCTTCAAGACTCCGAATTCCGTCGTCGCCCTGAGCATCCCCTTGCCGATTACCTCTCTCAGCTCCTCATCGGAGACATCACCGATGTAGCTTTTTCCCGAGTTGACCTTATCAACCTTGTCAGCGGAGATGTCGACACCAACCGTTTTGAATCCGGCCCTGGCAAACTGAACGGCAAGCGGTAGGCCGACGTACCCGAGACCTATGACAGAAAGCACAGCTTTCTTTTCGGTCAGCTTTTCTTTTAGATTCAATTCGCTCCTCCCTCACATTGGTTTATTCAACACATTCTTTTTGAATTTCAATCACGACGGATTGAGAGCGTTCAGCTCCCTAAAAGAAACAATGCTATTCTTACCTCTATTTTTTGCTTTGTAAAGAGCAATATCGGCTTTTTCGATGATCTCTTCAACATTTCTTGCATCCGTGGGAAATACTGCAACCCCGATACTGCACGTCAAAAGACCGGGTCTCACCGCATCGAACTTGAATCTTCTTATCGCCTTGAGTATCCTATTGCCCATAACTATCGCCCCTTCGAGGTCCGTCTGTGGAAGCAGCATAGCGAATTCATCGCCTCCATACTTAGCCACGAGATCGATCTCCCTCGAATTCTTCATTATTACATCAGCTATGTTCTTCAGAGCTCTGCTGCCTGCCAGATGTCCGTTTCTGTCGTTGTATTCCTTCAAATTGTCCACATCCAACATCAAGAAAGAGAAGGTGTAATTGAACCTCTTCGCCCTCTTTATTTCGAGCTGAATGGACCTTATCAAGAACCTGTAGTTGTAAACACCAGTCAATCCGTCTGTAATCGATTCAACCTCGAGTTTTTTATAGAGGAGGTAATTTTCGAGTGCGATGGCGGCCTGATTCGACATTATAGTGATTAGGTGTATGTCTTTGTCGTCGAATCTCCTTCCTGCAGGCTCGTTGATCGCAACGAGAATGCCAAACGTTGAACTCTTCGCTACCAATGGAGCCGATATGACCATATTTGTCGAGTCTTCTTCTTTCAAACACTCGCTTGCGAGGAGTGAAAGATCGAGCGAAAGAGACCTCTCTGTTTCGGTAGCATGCCTCGATTCTCTATTGAGCCAATTGAGCACCCCCTTGGACTCGGGCATATCCTCCACCGTCACCTTCCTCCCTTTGCCATGAAGCTCGGCCGTGTACTTGATCACTCTGTGATCGTCAAGAAAGATCAGGTGCACCTTGCTTGCCGGCAAGACATCCAGGGCGATGTACAGTATCTTCTGAAAAATTATACTGTTATCCTTACCCGAGGTAATGAGGCTCGATATCTCGGAAAAGGTCTTTAACAGTATATCCTTCTCGTCGAAATTCTTTGCCATGACCTTCCATAACTGGTTTAATCCAATATAAATTCAGCAATTCTTATGCCATGAAAACGTGCTGCTGACAAGGGAGGCTGCCATCTGAAGGCACAATACTGGTAACCGTTCAACGCTCTTTATCTTTTTCTTTATGCATATCACGTATGTCCCTGAAATTTTTGTAGATATAGTAAAGCAGCACTATCGAGAAAAGAAGAATGATCATTGGAACGGCAAATCTGACCGGCGCAGTAATGTTCTTGAATTTCGTCGAAAATAACCTGTATGATACCGAAAAAAGTATCAGTAGAAAAACGAACAGCACAATTTTTACCACGAATACCGATATGGCGGCGTAATAATAATCTCTCGCCCTTCTTCTCTTGATATTGATCGAAGACTTGAAATGCCTTCGATCGACCTTTCTAAGTTTAAGCACCATCTTTTTCGTCCTCCGATTCTTTCGAATCTATTTCCTCGTAATCCGCGTCCTCTATCTTTTGATTGGTGAGATACTTGTAAATATCTTCCCTGGATTCTCCTTTGCTCGATTGGTCTCGTTTGGTTCTGGTTCCGTGGGGAATCAACCATCTCACCATAACCCTGATCAGATAGAATATTAATAGAATAATTAGAAGAACACGGACCAGAAAAAGTATCGCTCTGAATATCATTGCACCTCTCTCATCTCAACACTGCAAATTTTCCGTTCAGTCTCTCTATTACCGTGCCGTTTCGGTAGAGCACAAGTCGATACGGATAGATACCTGATGAAAGCTCGGGCATATCTTTTATAATATCTCCGATCTTGAAGCAGCTCTGCCCGGGCCCTAGCTCCACACCCCATCTATTACCTATGAATGCGGTTCCTACACTCTCGCCTTCAATTGTGAATATTTCAAGCATGAGATCAACCTCACTGGAAAGATTGATGCAGAAAGAAGCATCCTTTATGGGGCATGTCACCGGATTGGGAACCATAGAATTGCTCAACACGACCGGTTCCACCGACGTGCTGCCAACTTTGAAATGCATGCTCGAAGTGTTATTCGAAGGATCATTATCAATCCCGTCTATAGATATGCGAGCAGTTACCACATTTTCTCCAGCGTCGGACCGCTCGAGATCAAGAGGAATGAGAACTTCGGTTGCCTTGAGAGGGGACGGCGGTTCAATATCGCCATCGTAAATAGTCCTAGTTCCATTCTGATTGGACACCTCTACGTTCAACCTTATCGAAGGCGGCACATCAGATTGTTTCTCACCATCACTTTGAGGCTCAGGGTGTCTCCTTCCGCGAACACCTTTCTTGACGTCGGATAGTCCCCTCTTTGCAGAAAGATATCCGAACTCAGAATCGAATAATCCGGGATTGTGTCATTTCCGACCGATATAAAGAAATCCCTAATAGTCTGTGCAACCATTTTCACCTGCGAAAAATCGATCCATCCCATAGTATCTTGGACAGTATGGTAGTATGGATAGTATGTTATTCCGAATTCGTCGCCGGGCTCAACGAAACACACGGCATTGTATCCCGCGTCCCAGAAAGAGGCATGATCAGAATTACCCAGGGAAGGTTTGAATATCTCGAAATCGAATCCAGGGAATTCGCTAATCGAAATCTCCTCGAGCCAATCGGCCAACCACCCTGATTCATAGTCCGAAAAAAGAGCACAACCTCTTTCACCCTTCCCGTTGTAGCCGATCATGTCGACAGTTATATCGGCGATGATATCTTCCCCTATATATAAATCGTAGTTTGCTACGAAATCCTCGCTCCCTAATCTACCGAGTTCTTCCGCTGAAAAAAGCACGAAGAGAACATCGAATGGCAGTGTATTAGGCTCTATGATCCTTGCCAGCTCCATGATCGTCGCCACTCCTGTTCCGTTGTCGTCTGCACCCGGAGCAGGCATATGTTGCCAGTCGTCCTGCCACCCCGGTGTTCTATGTGCAATGGCATCGTAATGCCCGGATACTATGAAAAGCCCGTCTATCCTTCCAGTCCCGGGAACTCTAACGACCAAATTTTCCGATGTATATGTGCTATCGTTCGGCGAGAATCGCTTCTCTTCGAATGTGAACGGAAACCTATGCGCGGTGCCGCCCGTGTATCTCTCGAGTCTGACGCAAAGGGAATCGGCGACCTCCTTCAGATCATCCTCTCTGAGTACGAATCTGCTTCTCAACTCTCCGAAAGAATTCTTTGTCGATAGAAATCTTACCATCGCAACGAGAGAATCTTCGTCTATTTCTCTTGCAGCAAGCCTTTTGATACTACTGTCAATTCCAACATTTGGTTTAGGTTGACTGCCCCCCAAAGCAGTCGAAGTAACCATGGCGGTTGAAACCAGAAACAGAACGAGTAAACAGCGAAGAAGGAATTTCAACATGGAACTCTCCCTTTGCATTTATATTTCATTCTTAAAGATATCTGGCGCGCCCGAGAGGATTCGAACCTCCGACACCCGGCTCCGGAGGCCGGTGCTCTATCCAGCTGAGCTACGGGCGCTGCCGTTTCCGGAGAGCATTTCCCTTGCAAGTTGCTCTCTCAATTTGCTGTTGCCACCGAGCATTCTCGAGATCTCGTTAATTCGCTCCTCCATACCGAGAACTGTTGCGCTCGCTACTGTTCTATTATCCTTTATGCTTTTTTTCACCATTATGTGATGCTTCGCTTTCGATGCTATATGCGGTAGATGAGTTATACAAACGACCTGATAATTCTCCGCAAGTTCCGACAGCTTGTCCGCGATCGCATCGGCGAGATCGGCACCTATGCCTGAATCTATCTCATCAAAAATGAGAGTGGGAATGTTTTGCGCTTCAACAAATATCTTTCTCAGTACGAGCGTTATCCTAGAAAGCTCCCCGCCCGAAACGATCCCGGACAATGGATGTACATCTTCACCAATATTGGTTCTTATCAAGAATTCGACCCTGTCCCAACCACGAGGAGACAACACGCGATCGAACATCTCTCTATCCTTAACCAATTCTCTCGTACCGCTGTCAACCTTGATCTTGAACAGAGCCCCCTTCATGCCCAGTTCCTGAATCTCTCTAGTTATCCTTTTGTCAATCGAAGTGGCAAGCTTTTTTCTTTCTTTGCTCAATCTCTCCAATAGAGGAACGAGTCCTTGAATCAAGCGGTCGATTTCTCTTACGGCTTTCTCTATCTCCGCTTCACCGTCATCGAGGCTCGAGATTATACTTCTGAGCTCTTCTCTTTTTTCAATAAGACCATCGCAGTCGAGGTTGTATTTCCGCTTCGCCTTTTGAATCGAAGCGAGCTTCTCCTGAAGTATTTCAATGTCCTCGACTTCATCTTCTTCGCGGGCCATATCCCTTTCGATTTCTCTTGCAATCTCCTCGAGGTTGACTATCGTCTCTTCCAACCCTTTCGCTCTCTCGAGCCACTTCTCGTCTATCTCACCGAGCTCTTCAAACTTCTTCACCAGTCTCGTCAATTCATCCGAAACCGAGCTGTC
>NATK01000079.1 GCA_002085285.1 Candidatus Latescibacteria bacterium 4484_7 | reverse complement strand
TTCGTGACCTTCCAGATTATTCCGCCCGTTCAGTTCTTCAAGCTCAATCAGAAAGTCAAGCTCTGCGACTTCGCCTCCTGCTTTTTCTATTAGCCTTGCAGCGGCTGCTGCTGTTCCGCCAGTAGCAAGCAGATCATCGATGATCGCTACTCTTTCTCCACTCGAAACTGCATCGATGTGCATCTCGAGTGCCGCCTCACCATACTCGAGTGAATATTTTTCCATGTATGTTTTCCATGGCAACTTACCAGGTTTCCTGAGCGGAATGAATCCCTTACCAGTAATATACGAGACCGCCGATCCAAAGATGAACCCTCTAGATTCAATCCCTGCGATTTTATCTATTCCCTTATTATTCAATCTGTTGGCTAGTATTCGGCAAATCTCTCCAAATGCCGATGGATCGGCTAAAGCTGGAGTTATATCACGGAATAGAATTCCTTTTTTTGGAAAATCTGGTATGCTCCTTATGAGGTTTTCCAGTGCTTCGCTCATTTTCTCTCCTTCTTTACTTTGTTTTCTTTTTCTACTTGAAATCTTGGTTCCAATATGCATCTCAATTTTTTTAGCGCTCTCATTTCGAGTTGCCTCACCCTCTCTCTCGACACATGTATTACTTTACCCGTCTCGGCAAGAGTATGAATTTCTCCATCGTCGAATCCGTACCTGATCCTCAATATCAAACGCTCCCTTTCCGACAGCCTGTTCATGAGAGCCTCGAGGTTTTCATGCTCTATCTGCTGCAGAATGATTTTCTCTGCGTCGGCAACAGCTTCCGGCTGAAAAGATTTCGACAGCTCGTTGTAGGTCTCCACACTGTTCGCCAGGTCCAGAGATCTAATGTTGCTGATAAGCTCCTCGAGCATCCTGAATCTCTTCTTCGAAATCTTGAGAATGCGGACTTTATCTTCGACATCGAGATTGGCAAAGTCCTTTCTCTTTTCGAGAGCTACATATCGATTCATGAGATTAAATATGTGTATCGGTATTCTTATGGTTCTCGAATAATTCGATATCGCACGCACAATAGCCTGTTTTATCCACCATGCAGCATAAGTACTGAACCTGAACCCC
This sequence comes from Candidatus Latescibacteria bacterium 4484_7, assembly GCA_002085285.1. Classification (GTDB taxonomy): domain Bacteria; phylum Krumholzibacteriota; class Krumholzibacteriia; order Krumholzibacteriales; family Krumholzibacteriaceae; genus 4484-7. The sequence goes on along the minus strand of NATK01000079.1, from coordinate 5,753 downwards.
TTTTCGGGGTCGTATCTGCTTATTGCCTTTATGAGTCCAAGGTTGCCTTCCTCTATGAGATCGAGGAAAGGCACCTGATAAGTAGCATATGATTTCGCGATCGTTATGACGAGTTTCAAATTGCTCAGAATGAGCTTCTTTCTCGCCTCTTCATCACCCTTCTTCACCCTTCGCGCAAGCTCTACCTCTTCCTCATGCGATAGGGTGGGATATTTTTTAACGTCTTTGAAGTATCTTCTTTCAAGATCGATGAGGTCGCCAGATCGGCCGATTTTACTCTTCATTTGATACATCCTCGCTTTTGACGTCGAGATACTTCAATGGGTCCAAAGCCTTTTCAGCTTCTCTCAATTCGAAGTGCAAATGGCATGAAGTTGCCCGTCCGCTGTCTCCCACTCTTCCGATTTTATCTCCTTTCTTTACTTCATCACCTGGGCTCACGAGATCGATTTCTAGATGAGCATAGACTGTCCTTATCCTATTTCCGTGATTGATGATTATAACATGTCCGTATCCTCTCTGTCTTCCCGAGAATTCAACCGTTCCATCGGCCGATGCAAAAACATAATCGCCTCTCTTGGCATTTATATCAATTCCTTTATGGAACTCTTCGGTTTCGTATTTGGGATCTTTTCTCAGTCCGAAAAAGCTTGTTATTCTGTTTCTAGAGAAACCTTTCACAGGAGGCATCAAGGATATTTCGATCTTTTCGATGTTCTCTATCCTTTTCTTATCGACTCTGTCTTTTCTCTTTGGCTTTGAGCCGTGTCCGAAATATTTAGGCGCCGGTGAACAGGATCCGTTGAGAACGATCAATGTCAATATCAGGAACTTATTTATTTTCATCATATTGATATTTTACATAAAGAACGGTGGTCGGGGCGACTGGATTTGAACCAGCGACCTCCTGCTCCCGAAGCAGGCGCGCTAACCGGGCTGCGCTACGCCCCGATACCAAACGGAAAAATAACACTCCAGTGAAAGAATCTCAACGAATTTCAACCTATTCCCCAAAAAGAAATCACTCCCAAGCTGGCGAGTGTTACTATAACTCCAGCTATCATTATACCGGCCAGGACAGCGGGGGCTGCTATCTTGAATCTGATCTTGAAAAGAAAAGCGGCCACACAGCCGGTCCAGGCTCCTGTAACAGGTAGAGGTATCGCAACGAAGAGAATCAGCCCAAAGACCTCGAATCGCTCTATCAGTTTTCCCTTTCTTTTCGTTCGCGCGAAGAGCCATGTAAAGAACCTGTTCCATAACGGGTATCTTCTCAACCAGTTTGAGATCGATTCAAGCAAAAGGAGAATGGGTATAACAGGTATAAAATTGCCAATGACAGATAACAAATATGCCTCTTTCCAGCTCATGTGCCCAACTGCGATTGCATAGGGAATAGCCCCCCTCAATTCCGAAATGGGCAGCGAGGCGAGAATCAGGGTTATGATCCTTGGTGAAAGTGAAGATAAATGTCCAAAAAGGAATATCATCATGCCTCACCACGCTTAAGAGGGACGAAAGAACACTTTGCTATCTTCGTCTGTGATATTCCATTCTGCTCCTTTGTGAACAGAAAAATATTCTCAGTGCCTCTGTATATGGGTGCTACTAGTCTTCCGCCGTCGGTCAGCTGATTTAGCAGCTCGACCGGTTTTTCTTTCATCGATGCCGAAACGATTATCCTGTCGAATGGAGCCCTGCTTTGCCATCCGAGAGAGCCGTCGCCGAGTTTGAGGTTGATCCTCCCCGTTTTCAGAGTGCCGAGGATCTTCGAAGCCTTTTCGAACAGCACCTTCAATCTTTCTATGGAAAAAACCTCTTTCGCCAAAAGTGAAAGTATGGCTGTCTGGTATCCGGAACCCGTACCTATCTCGAGCACTCTGTCATTCTCGGCAATCTGAAGCGCTTGAACCATCAGGGCGATCGTATAAGGTTGTGAGATCGTCTGAGAATAGCCTATCGGAAAAGAGGAATCATCGTATGCCTTGCTTCCAAGACCTGGATCGACAAAAAGGTGCCTCGGAACGGTGAGGAACGCCTTTAGCACTCTCCTGTCAGTTATACCTCTATTGAAGAGCTGCTCGTTGACCATTCTCTTTCTTGCTATTTTGTAATCCACTATCCCTTCCATTCGAATTCCTGCTCTTTCAGTTCTACGATCTTCTTATAGTCGCTCAAGTCGAGTCTGAGCGGTGTGACTGAGACGCGTCCTGACGAGATCGCCGCAAAATCTGTATTCTCCTCTACATTCCAACCAGGTGTTCCTCCCCCTATCCAGAAGTAATCTCTGCCCCTCGGATCTTTCTTTTTTATGATCAGATCGTTATAAACTCTGGAGCCGAGTTTCGTAATCTTGAATCCTTTTATTTTTTTCGTCGGGAGGTCCGGTACATTGATGTTCCAAAGAATATTTTTATTTTCATCGGTCCCGAGTGCCCTCTTTGCAAGATAGGAAGCTGCCTTGCAAGCAGATTCGAATTGTGTTGGATTCCACGAGGCAATGGAAATCGCCATCGAATCTATTCCGAGAATATTGCCTTCGATAGCTGCTGCCACGGTTCCTGAATAAGTGACGTCCTCACCCATGTTGGGCCCATGATTGATTCCGGATACAATAAGGTCGGGCTTCTTGCTAAGTAGCCCATGAACGGCGAGGATTACACAATCGGTAGGGGTCCCGCTAACACCAAATCTTTTTTCCGAATACTCCGTGACCCTCAGAGGAGCATCGAGAGTTATCGCATGGCTGGAGGCGCTCTGCTCACGGTCAGGCGCCACTATGAACACATCGCCGATCTCCTGCAATGCTTCGCTCAGCGCCTTCAATCCTTCTGCTTCTATCCCATCATCATTTGTTAACAGTATGACTCTTTTCAAATTCGACCTCTCTTACAGGGCATATAAACACATGACAAAAGTAAATCGACGAAGCTGATTGATGCGAAATCTACCAAAAAAAACTTCTAAAAACCAGCATTAAAAATCTTACGGTGTCTCTTAAAGGATTGATCTTGCTATGCTCATCAGCATATATCGTTTTAATTGGGACGGATCCTATCTTTGCCCCGTTCAATCCGGCCCTTATCAGGATCTCGCTTTCGAGATCATAATGAGATGCAGCAAGCTGCATATCTGCGAGAAGCTCGGTTTTTATCAACCTATAACCTGATTGGCTATCTTCTATCCTTCGCCCGGCTCTGAGGGATATGATCGAAGATGTTACCTTGTTCGTCAAGAATCTGACCAAAGGCATACCCTCGGTTTTGTTCATCCTGCTTCCGATGACTATATCGAGCCCCTCGGTTTCGTACATTTCGATGAAGGAAGGTATCTCGGAAGGGTCGTGCTGGCCATCGGCATCAATCGTGAATACGGCCTCTATGTCTTCTCTTCCGATGAAATATGAGAAGCCGGTCTTGAGGGCTTCACCTTTGCCTTTGTTGACATCGTGCCTGATTAGAACCACCTGCGCCGATTTTGCGACATCGAAGGTTCCGTCGCTGGAACCATCATCTACTACGAGTATATCTTCTCGAGGAATGAATCCTGACGTATCTTCGAGAACCTTGCCCAAATGCTCTTCTACATTATAGGCGGGGAAAATGACTCCGTATTTGTTTATGTATTGCGTCATTGCAACATAAATGGTCGGGGCGACTGGATTTGAACCAGCGACCACTAGCCCCCCATGCTAGTGCGCTACCGGACTGCGCCACGCCCCGACCAAAGATAAAATATCACCTGAAAGGCGCATAAGTAAAGCAAAATTTAAAATATGGAATTCCGGCCGCTGCTGGCTCTCCTGGAAATGCAAATGGGGAAAAGTATTATTAGAGGGATTCCACCATCTCCTTCAATTTGATGAGATCTTTTTTCAAAGACAAAAGAACCCGTCTTTTCTCAGGATCGGCGAATGGAATGTTCAATTGCTCTACGAGAGCAGTAGGATCGTTGCTCGCCTCTTTTAACTTCTTTCTTGCTCCTGCGATCGTGTATCCTCTCTCATAGAGGAGATTCCTTATTGCTATGATATATTTGATATCCCTTATCTTGTACGTTCTGTTACCAGCCCTGTTCTTCTTTGGTTTCAGCATTGGGAATTGCGTTTCCCAATATCTGAGGACATGTGGCTTGACACCGATGAGCTCGCTCACCTCACCTATCGAATAGTACATCTTCTCTATCTTCTTGTTCATCACAAACACCTCTCTCGCTCGTTCAAGCCGAAGACAATATCTTTACATTTCCTTTTTTGCCTTTCTTATCATCAGATCTCTAATTGCCTTTGTCGGTGACTTGCCGTAGAAAAGCACCCTGTAAACCTGCTCGGCTATGGGCAGCTCGACACCTTTGCTCCTACCCAGTTTGACTGCAGCTTTCGTAGTTCTGACTCCCTCTGCCACCATCACCATTTCAGCAAGTATGTCTTTGAGCTTTCTCCCCTTACCGATTTCCTCGCCGACGTACCTGTTTCTGCTGTGCTTGCTCATGCATGTCGCAATGAGGTCTCCGATGCCGGCGAGCCCGCTGAGCGTTTGCTCTCTACCTCCCATCTTCTTCGTCAGTCTCTTCATCTCAGCCAAGCCTCGTGTTATCAAGGCGGCCTTGGTGTTGTCGCCGAAGCCGAGGCCATCGCATATACCGGCTGCAATGGCGATTGTGTTCTTCAGAGAAACACCGAGCTCCACTCCTATAAGGTCGGTGTTCGTATAAACCCTGAAATACTCGTTCATGAAAAGTCTCTGTACGTGTTTCAGTAGATTGATGTTTTTTCCCGCAACAGTCACCGAAGTGGGCATCTTCCGGCTTACTTCTTCTGCGTGACTGGGGCCTAAGATCGAAACGATCTTCTTCATCGACTGAGGGAGCTCCTGATTCAGCACTTCGCTCATTCGACAAAAGGTATTCTCTTCAAGTCCCTTTGCAGCGTTGACGATCAAGGCGTCTTCTGAAAAATTGGGGGAATTGCGCACGATCCTCGCTACATTTCTCATCGTATGGCTCGGCGAAACGAATACCATGTGTTTCGTCCCATCGAGCGCTTCGTCTATATCCGATGTTATCTTTATCGAACGAGGGATCCGAATACCCGGCAGAAACCTCTTGTTCTCTCTGTCTCTTTTCAGTCTCTCTGCAAATTCAGGGAAGAACTCCCAAAGATGGACATCATGACCGTTTTCGTTAAGAAGCAGAGCTATTGTGGTGCCCCAGCTTCCAGCACCAATCACTGTAATCCTTGTTTTACTTCCCTTCTTCACAAAGAACTCCTTCGAATTTCTAAGACTCGAAAAAACTACCCTTTCAGAACAATTTCTTTTCCTCGCCTTTCCTCAACCTGTCTATGTTCGATCTGTGTTTATAAATGACTACGATTGCCACTAATACGGACAATATCACAATTGAAAAGTGGACATTTGATTCAAAGAATCTATTCGAAATAATGATAGCTATAGGCAAAAACGCGGCAGCTGTCATGCTGGCCAGAGATACGACTCTCGAAATCAGAAGAACGGCAAGCCAGATAACGAAACTTATCAATACGCCGTACGGTGCAAGCGCAACGAAAGCTCCCGTTGTTGCACCCACTCCTTTGCCTCCTGAAAATTTCAAAAAAACGGAATAGTTGTGCCCAACGACTACTAACAGTGCTGCAACGAGCGGAAAAACAAATGAGTCTCCGCCAAATCTAGCAAAGTACCAAACCGCGATGAATCCTTTGCCGACATCGAAAAGCAAAACGGGCACCGCCGCCT
>NATK01000078.1 GCA_002085285.1 Candidatus Latescibacteria bacterium 4484_7 | reverse complement strand
ACGATAATGGTGACGAGCCACGGCCCACCGGATTTCAGAGACGCCTCCGGCATACGAGTGCCCGCCGAAGACGTCAAACTCGAAGGATCCATCTTACAGAACGGGAGCCCGCTAACGGCCTGGGCATTCAAGAAGGGGCTCGACCCCATAGGCAACTGGGGAAACTACATCGTAACGATAGCGGTTTTCCTCTTCGCAATATCCACAGCGATATCATGGTCTTATTACGGTGACAGAAGCATAGAATACCTCTTCGGTTCGAAGGCGATCATGCCGTATAGATTCGTCTTCGTCGTAGTGCACTTCCTGGGAGCAATATTCTCATTAGAACTTGTCTGGGGCTTTGGAGACACCGCCCTCGGCCTGATGGCCATCCCTAACCTTATAGCCATTCTCGCCCTCTCCGGTGTAGCGAGAAGGCTCTCGGTAGACTATTTTTCAAGATCCCACAAAAGGTACAAGTCACACATCTGGAAGAAGTAAAATATAAAGACCCGCTCGCTTCAGATGCTCTTTCCATCCCGCTCTCTCTCCCTTTTACCTCATTCTCGCGGAGAGAAGTGGCCTACCGAGAATCTCAATCGATATTTTTTATTCCATGAGAACAGTTCCCGAATTGGGCATGCCGCAAGCTCAACCGGCTGGCATACTGTCAATTATAGAGAATTCCATTTAACTATAAATTTTGGCATGCAATTTATATCTAAAATATGCCCCTCCATTCATTGACAGGATTTTCAAAGAGGGATATAATCGTTTTAGAGGTCCCTGCTGAAGTAGTGAGGAGGATTATTTTGGAGTAAAAAAACCGCGGGCTCGGCTCTTTTAAGAGTGACCCAAAATCAACCCTCCCACTTTTACGGCGGGGACATCTTTTATCGAAAGCTCGAAATAAAAAATAGCGGCCCTGGGTCCAGGCCGCTATTTCGATAATCGTACTTTTCTAAGTTCTATCGTAACCTTTCACGCCAATTCGGCAAACTAATCCTGCCAGTGATCGACGAGACCGTTCACAATGAATATGTAACGTTTCTTGTTCTTGTTCTTGATATCGTTGTAGATCCACTGTTCCTGCGATTCCTCACCGATCTCCACCTTATTTATCTTATCAGGAAAACCCCAGGATTCCAGAGCGGCTTCCTTCTTCATACCTTTGAACAACTCGTGGTTGAAGATCGCCTTTGCCGTTCTCTTTCCATACTTTCTGAGATTCATACGGTATCTATACGTAGGCTTTTTGAACCAGAAGAGCTCGTGCATCTTCTTGTCAACCTTCTCCATCGTAAGGGGTCTTTTTAGATTGAGACCATGGGTTATTCTTCTTCTCTTCGGCCCTTCGACCATAACCGCACCGTTCCAATGAAGGTCGAGATTAATGATCTTTACCTTCGTGTCCCTGTCGATGATTCCCTCGGGCCCGATGTCGATCAGGACCGATCTAGTCCAGGCCGTCTTTCCCTCATACTTCGCCTTCAATTCATCCATCTGCTGAACAGGGATATCCTTTATCACCTTCTCGACGACGTTACATCCGGAGAGAACAAGGGATAACCCGATAACAAAATAGACAAACCTTTTACTCATCACTCGAGCTCCTCCTATTTTTTTCAAATGCGATTCGTATCAGTAAAATAGACGCCTTACAAGGATAAATCAAGATAAATCCTAAGCGATTCCTCTCAAGTGCCGCAGTTTCATAAAACCAGCCCCGTCATCGACATCCAGTGCTACAAGGTCTATTCGATATTCATCGGCTGCGAGTATCCCCGCATAGCTGGCTAAAAAGAACTCCGCCGCCAGCCTGATATTCTGGATCTTTCCCCTGTCAACCGCCTCGACAGCCGAACCGTAATGACGATTGCGCCTCGTCTTTACCTCTATGAAGGCAACGCACCTATCCTTCCTCGCGACGATATCGATTTCGAGATGCCCGAATCGAAAATTCCTTCGAAGCACCTCGTAGCCCACGAGTTTGAGATACGATTCTGTTATGTTCTCACCGAGCCTTCCGGCATCCACATTCCCTTCCACTTCCGCACCTCCCGCGCTAAATTGATGCCTTTATCTTAAAACTCCTTCGGTGAAATGGTGAATGGCCATGCTTGACAATTGCCGCTATATGTTCCCTCGTCCCGTACCCCTTGTTCCTGGCAAAGCCGTAGAGGGGAAATTCCTTCGACCTTGCCCTCATTATTCTATCCCTCGTCACCTTAGCCACGATCGAAGCAGCCGCTATGGAAAAACTCTTGCCGTCCCCTCCTATTACAGCCTTCGATGGAACAGCCAATTCGGGGAGCTTTCCCCCATCGACCATCACAAACTCAGGCATGACGGCGAGCGAGGCAACAGCCTCCTTCATCGCTTCCATAGTTGCATTAAGAATATTGACGCGGTCTATCTCGTCGGACTCGACGATCCCAACGCCCCAGGCTATTGCATCATCGATGATCAATTCGTAGAGTGATTCGCGAAGATTCTCGGACAGGAGCTTGCTGTCCCTCACTCGATCGAGCCTTTCAGTTGGCCTGCATATCACCGCAGCGGCCACTACGGGCCCGGCGAGTGCTCCTCTTCCAGCTTCGTCGACACCGGCCACGAGATTATAGCGGGAATAAGCGATCAGGTTGTCGAATTCGACCAGTTCATCGAAGGTAAGATTTGATCTACCGGCCATCTTTCCCACCACCATCTTCGATCCGACAAACCCTGTCCGCACTCTTTTTAGAGGCCTGTAAACTGCAACACCGGAAGCGAAAACCGATTATTAAGGGCAGCAGCCCCAAAACTCGAGCCGTGAACCCGGCCCGAAATCGTTCCAGGTTCTTAAACGCTCTTACCTCGGCTCTGTCTTCTCTGCGATCCTTGCGGCCTTTCCCTTGAGTCCTCTCAAATAATAGAGCTTGGCGCGTCTGACCTTGCCGCGGCGAAGGACCTTTATCGAGGTAACGTTCGGCGAATGAAGAGGAAATATCCTCTCGACGCCTATACCCTGACTGACTTTCCTCACGGTGAACGTTTCGCCTATGCCGCTTCCACGGCGCTGAATGACAATACCCTGGAATGCCTGCGTCCTCGTCCTTTGACCCTCTACGACCTTGACATCGACCTTCACCGTGTCGCCGATATTGAACTCCGGTATGGCTTCTTTCTTCTGCCTCGCAGAAATCTGCTGAATGATATCCATGTTTCCTCCTCCGAACTTCGATAGCAATCTATGATCAAAAACAAAAAGGGGCTTCAACGCCTCAACGGATATCTAACCAATCCTGACCAATACAGTAAAGCAATATTCTCTTATTTAATATATAAAGAGGTCTCTGTCCATTACTCTTTTAATAAATCAGGCCTGAATCTGCGTGTTCTTTCCTCGGCAGAGGACTTTCTCCATTGCGCTACCGCCTCGTGATTCCCCGAGAGAAGAACGTCGGGGACCTTGACCCCTCTGTATTCAGGCGGTCTTGTGTAGTATGACGCATCAAGGGCGAAACTTCTTTGTTCGGTGAACGAATCTGTATCTCTCGATCTCTCGTCACCGAGCACTCCGGGCAAATACCTTATCGCCGCCTCTGCTACGATCAGAGCGGGCAACTCGCCACCGCTCAAGATGTAATCTCCTATCGAAATAATCTCTGGCTGGAGAATATCTCTCACCCTTTCGTCGACTCCCTTGTAATGACCGCAAATGAAAACGAGCTTGCGTTTTTGCGAAAGCTCAAACGCCTTCGACTGTGTGAACGGTTCTCCGGACGGATCGAGAAGTATCACCGATGTGCCTTCGCCTGATTCGGCGCCTCCAAGCGCGGTTTCGACGGCTTCGACTATCGGCGAAACCATCATTATCATTCCCGGGCCACCTCCGTACGGATAGTCATCCACCGTACCGTGCTTGTCCACGGCAAAGTCTCTGATATTTACGACATCATACCGAACGACGCCTTTCTTCTCGGCAATGGAGAAAAGCGCCTGAGAAAGCACCCCACTCACCAGTTCGGGGAAAATCGTGCAAAATGCAATCTCCATAACAAACCTACCAGCGCAAATCGAGGAGACCCCGGGGCGGATCTATCTCCATGCTTTCCCCTTCGAGATCCACGCTCACCACGATTTCGGAAACATCGGGTATCAAATATTTTTCATCGTTCCCCTCCACTACGAGAACGTTTTGCTCGGGGCCGAGTAGCAGGTCCACTACCTCACCCAGCACTGAGCCGTCTGGGAGCTTTACGCGAAGGCCCATCGTCTGACAGGGAAGCAAAAAGTCGGGGAGAAACTCGTCTGCCACCTCGTCGATGGGAACCTCCAGAGTACTCCCCACCAGCGCTTCCGCCTCATCTATCGTTGACACTTCGGCGAGCTTTATGACGACGGTGGAGCCCCTGGCTCTAAAATGATCGACCGTGATGCGCCTGCGAACATTATCAGAAACGACATCGACAACCCCGCTGTCCAGGGCCTCCCACCAGAAGTCCGGCCCGGGCAGAAGCTTTATGTCTCCACGGAGCCCGACCGTATTCACTATCTCGCCAAGCGATGCACTCAATTCTTTCATTCATCGAACCTCTATAAATACGAACAAACCAATCCCACGAGCCAGAAAGCACGTCGATCCTCAATTTGGGTTTTTACAAAGAATCCCAATAGACAAATCCGAATCGGCGGTACTATTCCCTGATCTCGAGAAGTACCTTCTGCCCCATCCTCGTAGCAGCCGCATTCACGAGAGCTCTGAGAGCCTTTGCCGTCTGTCCGTTTCGACCTATCACCTTGCCTACATCGTCCCTGTGAACGGATAGCACCACGATATGGGTGCCTTCGCGCATCTCTTCGCCTACCGTTACCTTGTCCGGATTGTCGACGAGCATCTCAGAGATACTCTGCAACATCGTCTTTATCTTATCAACGCTCATATTATCATTATCCTTTGTTCAAACAGCGATCGTTCCTCAAGTACCAGATTCAAAAACGGTCAAGGCGTAAAAAGGATGAGAGTCGAATTTCCTATTCACCTTTTTTTTCTTCTTCCGCGCCGCCGGCGGCTTCTTCTGTCTTTTCAGGCTCGGCCTCCTTGACCTGTGCTTCCGCTTCCGGCGTTTCATTCTGCTCAGCAGACTTTTCAACCGGTTCGGCCTCTTTCGTTTTCTCTTCGACGAGCTTCTCCTTGCTCTTCTTCGCCGCCTTCCTTGCCTCCCTCTCTTCCCTCGATATTGCTGCGGGCTGCTTTGCTCTCATTTCCTCTATCTTCGCATCGAGCTCCTGGATCTTTACTCCCCTTTTGAGAAGGCTCCAGCGCTCGAGAAGACCCGCTTTTCTGAGCAGCTCTCTTGCATTCTCCGAGGGAATCGCACCATCGTTCAGCCACTTGTAAACCTTGTCGTCGTCGAGCTTGATCTCGGGTGGATCGGTCATAGGATTATAGTAACCCAATGTCTCGATAAACCTGCCGTCCCTCGGGCTTCTCGAATCCGCAACGACGAATCTGTAGAACGGTCTTTTTTTCGATCCCATCTTTTTCATTCTGATTCTAACTGCCAAGTCATACCTCCAATCTTGGAACATTCATCACATGCCGGGAAAGTTGAAAGGCATCTTCCCGCTCATCTTCGAAAAACGTTTCATCATCTTTCTCATCTGGTTGAACTGGTTGAGCAGCCTGTTGACATCCTGCACACTTGTTCCGCTCCCCATCGCAATTCTCTTGCGCCTCGAACCATCTATTATCTGCGGAGAACGGCGCTCCTCAACAGTCATCGAGTTGATGATCGCAACGACTCTTTCAAGCTCCTTCTCACCTATATCGGAGAAGTTGCCTCCCTTTAATTTAATGCCTGGAATCATTCCAAGCAACTGATCAAGCGGCCCCATCTTCTTTAGATTTTTCAGCTGATCAAGGAAATCCTCGAGGGTAAAGGCATCCTTTTTCAGCTTACGCTCCATCTCCAGGGCCTTCTTCTCATCCATCACCTCACGGGCCTTGTCTATCAATGAAAGAACATCACCCATACCGAGGATCCTGCTCGCCATCCTGTCGGGGAAGAACTGCTCGATATCATCGAGCTTTTCGCCGACCGAAGCGAACTTGATCTGCTTGCCCGTGACGGCCGTAACAGAAAGTGCCGCCCCCCCTCTTGCATCACCGTCGAGCTTTGACAGTACCACTCCGGAGAAATCGACTCTTTGTTCGAACTCCCTGGCGACGTTCACTGCCTCCTGCCCCGTCATGCTGTCGAGAACGAGGAGCGTCTCCTCTGGATTCAGCGATTCCTTCAATCTAGCCAGTTCGGCCATCATCTCGTCGTCGATGTGCAATCGACCCGCCGTATCCACTATCAGAGTATCGAGAAGATTCTTCTGAGCGTAGAGCAGGGCTTCATGGGCAATCTTTTCGACACCACGCTCACCGTCCATGAAGAAAACAGGGATGTTCGCACTCTTGCCGAGCACCTTGAGCTGCTCTACAGCCGCGGGCCTGTATATGTCACAGGCTACGAGCAGCGGACGGCGTCCCTTCTTTTTCAAGAATACGCCTAGCTTTGCCGAGAAGGTCGTCTTGCCCGAACCCTGCAAACCGACAATCATTACCGATGTCGGCGAACCTGAGAGGTTGAAAACAGGCGGCTTTGTACCGAACAGCGCGATGAGCTCTTCATGCACGATCTTGATTATCTGCTGATCTGGAGTCAAGCTGTCCAAGACCTTGCTCCCCAGAGCCCTTTCACTCACCTTTTCGGTGAACTCCTTGACAACCTTGTAGTTGACGTCGGCTCCGAATATGTTTCTCCTTGACCTTGCCGTGCCCGCGAAGCTCTTTGAACACCCGGGCAAACTTGTCGTTTATCTCCTGGAACAATCGGCCACAACCTCCATCTATACTCTAATAAATATACCAATTTAACACAATTTGCATTGAATTAGCAAGAAAATTAGGAATTTCAAACTAACACAATTTGCATTGAATTAGCAAGAAAATTAGGAATTTCAAACGGGAACAGGAATAGACAAGGTGCCACCCCTGTTATAAAGGGTCATGATGTATCTTCCGTTCCCTATTTGGGGATTTCAAACGACCGGAAGGTCGTCTCAAGTTAGATTTTTGTCTTTCGAGTTGGATGGTTGAAAATACCTCGGTATATCGAGCATCTCGAACTGGTATTAAAAAATGAGACTTCTCGAATTCTATTCCCCTCGAATCGCTGCTATCGCCAACCTTGCGGGAAAGGAGAACTTGGACGGTTCCGTTCATGCTCGAATTCTATTCCCCTCGAATCGCTGCTATCGCCTTACTGTAATCTCCGCTCTTGAACACCGCCGTCCCCGCTACGAGGACCATACCGCCTGCGCTTCTAACGAGTCCTGCGTTCTCGGGTTTTACCCCTCCATCAACCTCGATCACATACCTCGAGCCGTTCTTTCGCTTATACGACGCTGCCTCTTCTATCTTGCTCAACACCTCGGTCATAAACTTCTGGCCGCCGAAGCCGGGAAAAACGGTCATTATTAGAAGGATGTCTATTTCTTCGAGAACTCCCTCCACTGCGGAGAATGGTGTATCGGGATTCAACGCTATGCCCGCATCGCACCCGGCGGAATGTATCTTTTCTACAATCTCTCTGTGGCCGCTTTCAACGGCTTCCCAATGAAAAGATATCGCGGCGCTCCCGGCCCTTGCAAACGGCTCAATAAACTTGCCGGGATCAGATATCATGAGATGCGTAACGAGTGGAACTGCCGCGATCTTAGAGATCGCTTCCACTACCATCGGTCCGAATGTGATGTTCGGAACGAAATGACCGTCCATAACGTCGAGATGCAGACAATCTGCGCCCGCATCCTCCGCCGCCTTGATATCGTCACGTAGACATGAAAAATCGGCGGAAAGCACAGAGGGGGCCACCGCCGTTACCCCGGTCTCATTCAACTGCTGAAACAACGAGTTCAATCGAACCTCCTTCTTCGATCATACCACCCGGCTTTGGATTCTGGTCGAGGATCGTATTGGGAAATTTATCATTTCTTATCTTCGTTATGACCCTCGATATTTGAAAGCCCTTCTTCGACAGCCAGTCTTTAGCGAACGGAAGGTCCATCCCGACGAGATTGGGCATAATGTACTCTCTCGGTTTTCCACCGATAAGAACCAGCAGATCGACAGGATGACCCCGCGAAACCCGTGCCCCATGGGGGGGCGACGTGCCTATCACGACGTTCGTTATCTTCTCGTGTGTAAACACGTTTACCACCCGTCCCTTTTTGAGGCCGACACTCTTTAGAACGATCTCCGCCTTTCTCAAGCTCGAGTTTCTGAGGTCCGGAACGACCTCCATCTCGACTCCACTGCTCACGATGACCTTTATCGCCCTGCCTTTCTTCAAACCCTCCTGCGGCTCCGGGTCCTGTTCGATGATATAGTCAGCTGGAACCTCGTCCGAATAGCGATGTCCCACAACAACAACATTGAGCTTGTATTCCCTGCATTTTTCCTTCGCCTCATTGATGCTGAGATTCTTCAAATCGGGCACTATAACGACGTCCCTGCGCCCTACGAGAGAAGGCACAATGAGCGTATTGAAGATCAATATACCCAGCAGAAAGGCACCGATCACGACAAAGATATAAAAGACAACAGGGCTGTATCCGCCTTTTCCGCTCATCTTCGCCCTTCCTTTGTCAAAACGTCACCGCTTTTGATCGGGAATCCTCTTAAAAATTCCGACGCCGAGAGAACCTTGCGTCCCTCTGCTTGAAGAACGCTGAGCCGCACTGCTCCTGTCCCACAGGCGGCGATGATCTCGTCTTCGTCGGCCTTCATCACCGTGCCCGGCTCGATGTCTCTCTTTATCAGATCTACCGGCTCAGCCTTATGCACCTTTATATACTTGCCGTTGATATAGGTAAAACTCCCCGGCCAGGGGTGCATTCCCCTTATATGGTTGTGTATGGAGATTGCATCCTTTTCCCATGGAATCAGCCCGTCTGTCTTTTTGAGCTTCCTTGCAAAGCTCACATGTTCTTCCGGCTGAGGCACCGGTTCGAGTCCCGACACGACCCTTCTCGTCAACGTCTCTACCACAAGCTCGGCTCCTATCACTGAAAGTCTGACCGAAAGCTCCTGTGAATTCTCGAATGGTCTGACCTCAACTATTCGCTGCAGATAGACAGGCCCGGCATCCATCTCTTTGACCATCTCCATCGTAGTAACACCGGTGAAAGAATCGCCGTTTATCAAGGCGTAATTGATAGGGCTCGCTCCCCTGTAGGCGGGGAGAAGAGATGCATGCAGGTTGATATTGCCCAACGAAGCGATTCTCAATAGGCTCTCCGGTAAAAATAGACCGAAAGAAACTACGACGAGAAAATCCGGTTCGAGCCGCTCGAGCCTCGATACGATGTCACTCGCTCTGAAGCTCGATACGGTTTCCACGGGGATACCGGCCTTCACAGCGAACGATTTTACCGCCGTGGCCGCCGGCGCCCTCCCCCTTCCCGATGGCTTGTCTGTCTGAGTGACAACGAGTACGGGCTGGAACTCACTATTGAGAAGTGCTTCGAGTGAAGGTATCGCAAATTCGGGGGAACCGAAAAAAATCACCTTCCTTGCCATATTGCTTCCTTCTTACCTTCCTTCTCTCAGCTTTCTCAATTTTGGCTTGATCAGAAGCTTCTTTGCCGTAGAAAGATGATCTATGAACAGGACACCATTGAGATGATCGATCTCGTGCTGAATGATCCTCGCAAGGAGACCCTCTGCTTCGAGTTTGTACTCCTTGCCCTCTTCATCCTGATACAACACCTCTATCGCCCTCGATCTAATAACATCCCCCCTTATCCCGGGGATGCTGAGGCACCCTTCTTCCATCGTTTCTGTCTCGTCGGAGGTTGCTATGATCCTCGGATTCGCCATGCGAATAAGGGTCTTCTCGTTCTCTGGTTCGGGATTCACAACGGCTATCCGCCTCGATACACCGACCTGAGGCGCAGCGAGACCTACACCCCCCTCGACTATCATCGTCTCGACCATGTTGTCGAAAAAATACCTTATCTTTTCTCCAAAATCATCTACCTCTTCCCCCTTCTCCCTCAACACTTTGTCCCCGTAGATGGATAGAGCAAGCTTCGACATTTCCATTCGCCTCCCCTGGCAAGCCTTTCTGCCCGGCACCTTCCATAGGAACACCTGTCCGCCGGGTCATTCCCCTCTCTTCTCGACGACAGCCGCTACGGCGTTCTTGACAACCTCTATCTTGACATCGTCGGCAATCTTCAAAACGACCATGTGGTCCTTCACATCGGAAACGGTGCCATAAATGCCGCCGTTCGTCACCACCTTGTCGCCCTTTCTCAGGCTGCTAATCATCTCGAGATGTTCCTTCTGCTTCTTCTGCTGTGGCCTGAGCATGAGAAAATAGAATATTGCGAAGATCAGCACGATAAAGATCAGGCTGTACATGCTCGAACCGCCACCCTGCGAACCAGAAGAACCGCTCATCAGAAAAAATATATTCATTACTCCTCCTTCTCGTATTGGTTAATATTCAAGACTTGTTTCCGTACTTAGAAAAGAAATCTTCCTTCCACTGTCGGAATCTACCTTCCCGTATAACTTGCCTCATTTCACCCATAAGATGCAAGTAAAAATAAAGACTATGGTATGTTGCGAGCCTCGGTGCGAGCAGTTCGCCGGCATTGAATAGGTGCCTAAGATAGGCACGTGAATAGTTCTTGCACACCTCGCATTCGCAATCCTCGTCTATCGGGGAAAAATCCTTCGCGTGCTGGGCATTTTTAAGCACTAATTTGCCATGTGATGTGAAGATAGTGCCGTTTCGGGCGTTCCTCGTCGGCATCACACAATCGAACATATCCACGCCGCGCTCCACTGCGTTTATGATATCCGTGGGGAATCCCACACCCATCAGGTAGCGCGGTTTTTCTTCCGGCAAGAGTGACGTGACAAGATCGACGATCGAGAACATCTCTTCCTTCGGCTCACCCACAGACAACCCGCCGATCGCGTAGCCTCCGAATCCGAGCGACGCAAGTTCTCTGACCGATCGCTCCCTCAGATCTGGATACACAGAACCCTGAACGATCCCGAAGAGTACCTGCTCGTATCCATTTACCGAAGCCGAGGCGCCGTACGGTTTGAGGCTTTCCTCTGCCCACCTCGTAGTCCTCTCGACGGCTTCTTCCGCAGTCGGTCTATCACACGGATAGCTGGTGCACTCGTCGAGCACCATCATGATGTCCGAGCCTATTGCTATCTGCAGATCAACCACCTTGCGGGGTGTCAGAAAGTGAGTGGAGCCGTCGAGGTGCGACCTGAATTCGACTCCTTCGTCGGTCACTCGTCTAAGGTCGGAGAGACTTAGCACCTGGTAACCGCCGCTGTCTGTGAGTAATCCCCGCACCTATCTCGGTCAGGTCTCGCGACGACATCGTCTTGACCGTACCCTGTGTTCCTACCGGCATGAATGCCGGCGTCTCTATCACACCATGGTCGGTCTCGATCCGACCGGCCCTTGCCCCGCTCGGATCGACACTCTCAAGAACGAATTTGAAAGACAAAACTCCTCCTCTGATCCTTTCAGCTGTTTATCCCAGGGCGAACCCGCTGAATCCAGGCAAAGGGTTTTCTAGATCCACAGAAAAACTCACATTTGAATCCGCAGTGCCTTTCACCGTAAGCCGGGAAACACCTCCCTGTATCATCGGATGAACATCACATCACCGTAACTATAGAATCTGAACCGGCGCGAAACAGCCCAGCGGTATGCCTCCAGGATACGTTCCTTCCCTGCGAAGGCCGAAACGAGTACGATTAGGCTTGAGCGGGGAAGGTGCAGGTTCGTCAACAGGGCGTCGACGACACGAAACCGAAAACCCGGATAGATGAAGAGACTCGTCCATCCCGTTATATATTCGATTCCGTCAACGAGCTTTTCCTCCAGTTTGGTCACCCTGCCCATGGCGAGTGATTCCAACACCCTTGTCGTGGTGGTGCCTACTGCAACAATCCTCCGGCCAGCCCTCTTCGATGCTTCTATCTCTTCCCAGTAATCGCGGCGCACCATTAGGTATTCTTCCTCCAGCTTGTTCTTCTCCACTTCGTCCACATCCAGAGGCTTGAACGTTCCAGGACCCACATGAAGGGAAAGCGGAAGCACCGTGACCCCTTTCATTTTTATCCGCTCGAGGAGATGCTCGGAAAAATGGAGTCCCGCCGTCGGAGCTGCCACCGAGCCCTCGTGCCGTGCGAAGACCGTTTGATACCTCTCTCTGTCCTCTTCTTCATCAGCTCTTTTGATATACGGGGGTAGAGGCATATGGCCGAATTGATCGATAAACTTCCTCTCGCTCATCGCCTTAGGCAATGCAACCTTCCATTCGCCTCTTGCAAGCCTGCCCAGTATCTCGATGGGGAGCTGCTCGCCGCCGACGTATATGAACATCCCGGGCCTGACTCTTCTCGATGGCCTAACCATCGCCGTCCAGATCCTGTCCTCGAGCCGCCGAACGAGAAATATCTCCACTCTTCCGCCGCTCATCTTCTGGCCGTAAAGCCTCGCAGGGATAACCTTTGTCTCGTTTATCACGAGCAGATCACCCTCTTGAAGATACCTTGGGAAGTTGCCGAACATCGTCTCCCGCAGATCTTCCTTGCTTCGGTCGAGAACGATCATTCTGCTCTTTTCCCTCCTCTCGGCGGGATACTGAGCAATCAGCTCATCGGGAAGATCGTAATCGAAATCTTCTACCTTCATAGTCTCTCTCTTATGGATGGATTCGCTATCAGAGAAGCTTCCCCTGCCCCGTATCCCCTTTCCACTCCAGACCGAGATGCCTGTAGGCGTTCTCCGTCACGACTCTTCCCCTCGAAGTGCGCTGGAGAAACCCCTCCTGAATAAGATAAGGCTCATAGACATCCTCGATCGTCTCGGCCTCTTCCGAAACGGCAACGGAGAGAGAGCTTATTCCTACGGGGCCTCCGGAGAACTTTTCTATGATGGCCAGCAAAATGCGCCTGTCCATTTCGTTGAGCCCTCTATCGTCCACCTCGAGCATCCCGAGTGCATAGTCTGCCATCTCTTTATCTATGATTCCTTTTCCCTTGATCTGGGCAAAATCTCTGACCCGTCTTAAAAGTCTGTTGGCGATCCGCGGAGTGCCACGCGACCTTCCCGCTATCTCTTCCGCTCCCTTATCGTCTATCTCGATGCCGAGAAGCCCCGCGCTTCTAAGGATTATCTTCTTCAGATCATCGGCCGAGTAGAAATCGAGCCTAGCCACCACACCGAACCGGCTCCGCATGGGAGGCGTTATCATACCAGCCCTCGTCGTAGCCCCTACAAGAGTGAAAGGTTCGATAGTCAGCGAGTAGTGCCTCGCATTCGGCCCCTTGTCCACAATAAGCTCGCACCTGAACTCCTCCATCGCAGGGTAGAGGTGTTCCTCGACGATCCTGTTCAACCTGTGAATCTCATCTATGAACACAACGTCTCTGCGTTCTATCTGCGTAAGGATCCCAATGAGCTCGGCCGCCGTCTGAAAGACAGGCCCCGACGATGAGCGTATGTTCACCCCGAGCTCGTGAGCAATGATATGGGCGAGGGTGGTCTTTCCCAGCCCGGGCGGACCGTAAAGAAGAACATGGTCCAGAGGCTCTTCTCTCTGTTTAGCCGCCTCTATGAACACCTTGAGGTTCTCTTTCGTCTTGCTCTGGCCGACGAATTCGTCGAGCATCTTCGGCCTGAGCCTCGATTCCGATTGGAGCTCGTCCGGCGAAACTTTCGGGTCGGTGATCAAACCGTCTGTCAAAATTATCCTACCCCCTCAGGCAATCATATCTTCCTTGCAAACAACTTCAACGCTTCCTTCACTATATCCTCGACTCCATAGCCGTCGGCGAGCGCATCAGTGTCTATCCGAGAAAGCACCCTTTCGGCGTTTGGTGCCGATATCCCAAGAGACGCAAGTGCAGCAAGTGCCTCCTCATAGACATCCCCCCTGATCTTCGTCTTCTCCACAACACCTTTTCCACCAACGAGTTTCTCCATCTCGAGTTTGTCTTTCAATTCCAGAACGATCCTCTCGGCGGTCTTCTTGCCTATCCCGGGGAATGAGGTGAGATTTCGCACCTTCTCCTCGTAGATCAGTCTGCTCAACTCTTCCGAATCGGTCACGGAGAGTACGGCGAGAGCAACCTTCGGACCAACACCGCTTACACTTATCAGAAGGAGAAACATCCTTCGGTCCTGCTCCGTGAGAAAACCATAGAGGGACAGGTTGTCTTCTCTCACGTAAAGATAAGTGTAGAGCCTCACGATCGAGCCCAATTCGCCGAGCGAATCGATCAACCTAACCGGCACGAAAAGCTCGAAGCCGATTCCTGAGACCTCGACGACGATCCTATTCGCATCCTTTGACTGCAGTCTACCTTCGATTGTCGCTATCAAACAAGCCTCCGCCTATTTACATTCTTCGAGTTCGTTTATATACAAATGATAATACAGGGATTGATTCCGGCATTCAACCAAAAGGTTCTATCGAAATCGGGAATATGAAGAGACAAGGTGCCCCCTGTTAATAGGGGTTATGACGTATCTTCCGTTCCCTAAGGTTCTATCGAAAAGAAGACGATCAAACGATTCTCGAACCGAAACCTGTCACCTTAAGGGCGTGGCAAAAGGCTATAGCAAGGGCATCAGTCTCGTCTTCGGTCGCTGGCTCATGGTCGAGTTTCAAGAGTCTCTGGATCATACTCGACACCTGACTCTTATGAGCAGCTCCCGAGCCGACTACGCTCATCTTCACTTCTCTCGCAGAATACTCGAAAACCTCGAGCCCTCTGCGAGCAGCCGCGAGCAGCACCACTCCTCTCACCTCGCCGAGTATCATCGTACTCTTCGGGTTTCTGGCAAGGAATATTTCTTCGAGTACCGCCGTGTCGGGCTTGTAGCGTGTGATGAGATCATCCAGATCATCTGACAGTTCGATGAGCCTTTGATGAAGAGGAGCGGAGCTTTTCAACCTGAAAACTCCCGAAGCGGAGTACGCGATTGACTTTCCCTCGAGCTCTACGATACCGTAGCCGGTTATTCTGCTTCCTGGATCAATTCCGAGAACTATCGACAAATCACGAGCTCCATATGAGTATTATCATCACAAAAGGCATTCGGATACTTCGACAACCGCAACGAATCGACCATCCGAACGATAAATCGCCGTCAAGAAATCGCTGCATCTACAGCGGCGCTAAATATCCGACTCGATCTCCTTCAGGATATCGTCCGAGATATCGAAGTTTGCACTTACATTCTGAGTGTCATCGAGGTCTTCGAGTGCACTGACCAGCTTCAGCACCTTTACGGCGCCGTCTTTGTCGAGCTTTACCGTCGTCTTTGGATAAAGAGAAATCTCCGCGAGTTGATAACTGATCGATTCTTCTTTGAACTTGCCGCGCAGCTCCTCGAACGCCTCAGGGCTACAGAGCACCTCAAAGACGCCGCCTTCGGTTTTCACATCCTCCGCTCCGTTCTCGAGGGCTATCTCGTAGACCTTTTCTTCGTCAGCCTGACTTTGATCGATTACGATGATGCCTTTCTTCTCGAACATGTAAGACACCGAATTCGGCTCTCCAAGATGGCCGCCGTGCCTGGTGAAGAGATGCCTCACCTCGGCACTCGTTCTGTTCTTGTTGTCTGTCAATGCCTCGACGAGTATTGCCACTCCACCCGGAGCGTACCCTTCGAATGTACATGCTTCATAGGTAACACCGGGCAACTCGCCCGTGCCACGCCGAATGGCCTTTTCGATATTGTCCATCGGCATATTGTTCTCTCTGGCGTTCTGTATGGCCGTACGAAGCCTTGGATTGGATTCGGGATCTCCCCCACCCTCCTTGGCGGCTACTACGATCTCCCTTATCAATTTGGTAAAGATCTTCCCCCTCTGAGCGTCAACCTTCGCCTTTTTCCTCTTTATCGTACTCCACTTCGAATGTCCAGACACTGACTCCTCCTAAATGCTTTCCAACCATCTGTCGATCACTGCATAGAACTCCAGCCTCATTCAAGACGATTCTAAAAATAATCCTCATTCACTGCTGCATCGAATCGTAAAGACATACTCCTTCGAGCAACGAA
>NATK01000077.1 GCA_002085285.1 Candidatus Latescibacteria bacterium 4484_7 | reverse complement strand
CCCTTGAATGTTTTCTATCCTTTTCGCCGCTCAGATCTTTTGCATGAGCCGATCCTTTCGGATTTGCATTTTTGACCCCTCCATCTTTGCTGCCCGATCGATCTCTTTCGGAATGCATCTTCTGCTCAACCTCTTTTTCTGCACTATTTTCAATAAATTCAATATGTTCGGTGCTTCTACGATCTTTCGATTCATTATTCTTCATATTCGTTGTCATTGGGTAAATCGCCTCCTCATCGTGATTCAACCCTTGATCTTAACTCTATGCAATTCTTCGGCCATTCCATCCAGAATATATAAAACCCTGCTGTAAGACATCCTCATAGGTCCAAGGACACCCAGTAGTCCTGAACACTCGCCCGTTACGAACCTTCTCGTTACAATGCTGAAATCACTCAACTCCTCGAGCTCATTCTCACGCCCTATCGTCACGAGTTCATCATGGGGGAGTCTGTGTCTCATCACATCGAGCATGAGAC
Organism: Candidatus Latescibacteria bacterium 4484_7; assembly: GCA_002085285.1. GTDB lineage: Bacteria > Krumholzibacteriota > Krumholzibacteriia > Krumholzibacteriales > Krumholzibacteriaceae > 4484-7. The sequence continues at coordinate 6,369 of NATK01000077.1, read as the reverse complement.
TGCGTTCACCCATTATTCGGATAAGATTTTGCAAAATCCTCGTATTTTTATATTCTGGCAAGCCAATCTGTTGTTCCATTCCCTTAAAGTAAAACTTTAGATCATAACCCCAGTCGAAGAGATACTCCGCCTCGGCTGCCAGCACCTTCACTATCTCGTTCTCTTCGCCTTCGTGTTCTCTCAAGAAAAGTGTCAATATCTCGGGAGCCTCCGTCAGTGAATGTCCGGCGATTCGTTCGTTTATCATTAGTTCTGCACCGTGTATAACCTCGTCTCTGTACCTCTTGCCCAATTCGATATACACCTTGCGCTCCATGCCGGGTGAAAGATTCACCACGACGAGTCCGAGCGGCCCCTCGAGCTGAAAGATCCTGATGCTTTCTATGGTTGCATCAGGCTCAAATATCCCCATGATTAGCCCCATATAAGCGGTGAGCTCGCTCAATAGCTGGGATGTTCTTGCCATCAAGTCCTTGATGTCGAGCCAATCCTGACCGAGCCGCAATCTTATCCTCTCGAGAAGCTCCCTGTCTCCAATGACCCCTTTGCTTATCCCATCGACATAAGCTCTATAGCCGAGGTCGCTCGGCACCCTTCCTGCAGAAATGTGCGGCTTGTATAAAAACCCCTTTTCCTCGAGACCGTGGAGGATCTTTCTTATATTCGCCGTACTCATGCTGAGACGATAGAACCTCTTCACCACCCTGGAGCTGACCGGATGCCCGGTCCTTATATATAGGGCGACGACCCTTCTCAGCATTTCGAGTTCATTCTCATCTAACTTGCTTGTAACACTCATAGTTAGCACTTCCTATATAAGACTGCTATTTTTCAAAGAGAATGTAGAAATTTCAGCCTCCTCTGTCAAGCGAACATAAACATTTTTTATAGAAATCAAAGCGATTCGCCTATCTCACAGCACGTAAAAGGCAATACTGATGCTGTGATTCGAGTCATACGGCAACAAGCAAGCAAATATTAGAAGGATCGAGCCGGAACAACCGGCTCGAGTCAGGGTACAAGTCCGATCAATGTATGATCTTCCCTATCCTGTTGAACCTTATCCTATGCCTTCTCCAATCAATGGAGAAGTAGATGAACATCGCCTCTCCTCTGAGGAGTCTCTTGTCCAGCGGTCCCCAGTATCTCGAGTCGTAGCTATTGTCTCTATTATCCCCCATTACGAATATATACCCCCTGGGCACCCTGTAAGGCCCAAAGTTCATCCGCCCCCCGTATATATATTTGGTGTAATTTTCCTTCTTCTCCACGCCATCAACGAACAGCTTTTTTCCCTTTACTTCGACAGTCTGCCCTTCGACGGCCACACATCGCTTGATATAGTTCTGCTTGGGATCCCTGGGAAACTTGAAAATGACCACATCTCCCGGCTTTGGATCCCTCACCTTGGGAAGCCTTGCATCTATAAAGGGTATTTTGGCTCCATAGACGAACTTGTTGGCGAAAAGGAAATCTCCCTTTAGCAGAGTATCTTCCATAGATTCGGAAGGAATGTGATAGCTTTGAATGACAAGTGCCCTAACGAGCAAAGCGAGAACCACCGCTTCTATAATCACTTCCGCCCACATGCGGAAGCTCGATTTCCTCTTTACATGCAACCCCTTCTTTTTCCCCATTTCATCCTCCAATCAATCGATCCGATATTGCATTGGACAAATATACAAATAACGCAGTTTTCGTCTAATACCCGAGAACTCGCGCGTTTGTTCCATCAATAGTTCGAATTACAATAATCAATATTTTGTTAGAATGCAAAGCCAAAGGTGCATTCGACACCATCGTCTTTCGCCCGTGCACTTACGTGCATGCGCATATCGAACAGGTTGGCATCGACATATGCATCGACGACGATGAGAAAGATCGCGCCGCCCGACCACCATATCCAATCCACCGCCCTGTTCTTATACTCCTCGACCCACAGATCGTGGTTGTTGTAATGATATGTGCCCGGGAGGTATCTGTCCCTGACCGCCTCTTCCCTCTTTGCATATCGATGGTTCAAAAGGATCTGACTCAGGTAATAAGTTTCGATACCCATGGCTATAGTCGCCTTGAGAGGCTTCTCGTTGTACATCTGGCCCAGCCCTGGAAATAGAATTGCGCAGAGCATTGCAAGACGGGGATTCTTCCTTTCCTTCCATCCGCCCTTTCTCGAAAGTGTAACGGCTTGCTCGGAAAGGATCTCTTTCAGCTCGACGGGCGTCCATTGTCTGGAGTCTTGTTTCTTTCCTCCGATCGTCCTCCTCAGGCTCTTCGCAGAGTCAACATTCGCTGCCAAAAAATATTCTGCCCGCGCGCAAGAGACGTTTGAGCTGAAGAAAGCGTTCTCTCCAATCGCACCCCGAGTCGTAATGAGAACAAAGCAGACTGCAAGGAAGGCAGGCCTCATAAATGGAACTATTCTATTCGATATATACATAAAAACCAATTGGCGGGAATGTGTGGGAATCGAACCCACCCCGGATGTTTTTAGCACCCAGCAGAAGGATTTGAAGTCCTTGAGGTTCACCAGAACCCATCCATTCCCGCGATAAGAACACCTTCGATTTCGGCAAATACTTACTTGGGAAGATAAGCAACAGCCTCTATTTCAACAAGGGCTCCGAGAGGTAGATTGGCCACCTCGAATGCAGCGCGAGCAGGAAAATCCGAAGAAAAGAAGCCCTCGTACACGCCGTTCATCTTCGCGAAATCTTCTATCGATTTCAAATATACGGTCGTCTTTACCAGAGCATCCATATTGCTCCCCACCTCAGAGAGAATGGCTTCTATGTTCTTCAATGCCATCTTCGTCTGTTCCTCGATACCTCCCTCGACCAGACGACCCCTCTCCGGATCGATACCCAACTGACCTGAAATAAAGAGAAATCCGCCCGCTTTGACCGCCTGGCTGTACGGTCCAACGGCTGCGGGTGCCTTGCCTGTCTTTACAGTCTTTTTCACCGTCGTCCTCCTGCTTTCTAAATCGGTCCAACACTTCGACTCCACCGTCACAGAGAATACTTACTCAACCGTCACACTCTTCGCCAGGTTGCGCGGTTGATCGACATTGCACCCCCTCAGGACGGCAATGTGGTAGGCGAGAAGCTGAAGGGGGATAACTGCAAGAACAGGATAGAGGAAATCGAGTGTTTTTGGTATGTAAATAACATGATCGGCCATATCGATGACATCCTTGTTTCCCTTGTTCGTTATGGCGATCACCTTGCCCTGTCTGGCTTTCACCTCATTTATGTTTCCTATCACCTTATTGTAAGCGCTATCCTTCGGACAAATGAAAACGACCGGCATATTCTCGTCTATCAATGCGATCGGCCCGTGCTTCATCTCGGCTGCGGGGTAACCCTCGGCGTGGACATACGAAATCTCCTTGAGTTTAAGAGCACCTTCCAATGCTACGGGATAGTTGGCACCCCTGCCGAGGTACAGGAAGTTGTTGTGCTGATAGTAAGCCTCAGCTATCTTCTTGACCTCGTCATCCGATTTTAGGATCTCAGCCACCTGATCGGGCAAAGTCTGTAACGCCTTGACGATCTTCTGACCTTCGGTGGACGAGACCATCCTCATCCTGCCAAGGACGAGCGCAAGGAGACTCAGTACAGTGATCTGAGACGTGAAGGCCTTGGTCGACGCTACACCTATCTCTGGACCCGCATGAATATACACGCCTGCGTGCGACTCGCGGGCTATCGTGCTTCCCACGACATTGCATATGCCCATGCAATGGGCACCGCGCTTCTCAGCTTCCCTCAACGCAGCCAGGGTATCGACAGTTTCACCCGACTGGCTTATCGCGAAGACGAGCGTTCCATCCTCGATGACCGGATTCCTATAGCGGAATTCGCTGGCATATTCGACCTCGACCGGTATACGCGCAATCTCCTCGATGAGGTATTCGCCTATCAGAGCGGCGTGCCAACTTGTGCCGCAACCTATCAAAACGATTCTTTTAATCGCCCGCAACTCCTCTTCTGTCATGTTCAGCCCGCCGAGTCTTGCATCTCCCGTCGAGGAGATCAAACGACCCCTCATCGCGTTCCTTATCGTCTCGGGCTGCTCGAATATCTCCTTCAGCATGAAATGAGGGAATCCACCCTTCTCGATCATTTCAAGGTCCCATTCTACCTCGTGAACATTGTGATCGACGTGCTCGTTTTCGATCGTCGTCGTATGGAAGCTTTCGTGAGTGGCGACGATCATTTCGTGGTCTTCGAGATAGATGACCTGACGTGTATGTTTTAGTATAGCTGCGACGTCACTCGCCACAAAACACTCTCCTTCACCTATTCCAACGACTATAGGCGAACCGTTCCTCGCTCCGACAAGCTTGTCAGGATCGTCAGCGGCGATGACGAGGATTCCGTATGTACCGTCGACCATCTTCAAAGCCTTTTGCACTGCCACCTCGAGCTCATCATCCTTGTAAAACTTCTCTATCAGATGAACCAGCACCTCGGTGTCCGTCTCAGTCTCGAACTCGTGACCTTCAGCCTCGAGCGACTGCTTGAGCACCTTGTAGTTTTCTATTATTCCGTTGTGAACGAGCGCTATCTTCTTTTCACAATCCAAGTGCGGATGAGCGTTGACCCTGTTCGGCTCACCGTGTGTGGCCCATCTTGTATGAGCTATTCCAAGGCTGCCGCTCAAATCGGTTCCCCTGAGCTTCTCTTCGAGTTTCACGATCTTACCGGCGGTTTTTTCCCATGTGAGAGAACCGTCGCGCACTATGGCTATTCCGGCCGAATCGTATCCCCTATACTCGAGTCTCTTTAGTCCTTCGATGAGTATCTTTCCTACTTCGTTGCTCTGACCGATATACCCTATTATGCCGCACATATCGTTTTGCTCCTTTTTGCACTGCTTGTTTGCACTTTAAGCATGCTCACATTCGTGAAACTGCATAGGCACACGGAAAAACACCCTATAAGCTCGAACGCTCTAAGATCTTTTCAACTCTGCCGACGAGTTCTTCCGCCCTTTCTTTCTTACGGGCTTCGGCGATTATACGAACCACAGGTTCCGTGTTCGATTTCCTTACATGAATCCAACCTTCATCCATATCAATTCTTATTCCATCCAGCGTAGAAATCTTGCCTCGAAAATCATTTTCCAACTGAACGAATACATCGTCGAGGTTCCCATTAAAAGGAACCTTTTTTTTGACGATCGTATAGCGGTCGAATAAATCAAGCTTTTCGGCGAAAGATGCATTCTCGCCCACGAGGTATCGCAGTATCAATGCCATCCCGACCATCGCATCCCTGCCATAATGGAGTCCAGGATATATCACTCCACCGTTTCCCTCCCCACCTACAACAGCACCCACATCCTTCATCATCTCTGAGACGTTCGCTTCGCCGACCTTCGAGCGGTATAAGGGAACGCCGTGAGAGGCGCATATGTCATCAATAATGCGGGACGTCGACATGTTCACTACCACGGGACCCTTTTCCCGAGAAAGAACGAAATCTACGACAAGAGCCAGCGTAAGCTCTTCACTCCGCACCCCCTTGACTGCATCCGCCAATACCAATCTGTCGGCATCCGGATCTACGGCAAAACCTATATCGGCTGAAACTCGTTTCATCGTCTCAGATAGTTCTATAAGGTTCTCCGGGCGTGGCTCAGGAACATGTGGAAACGGAGCATCGATGTCGGTAAAGAGCTCCTTCACATCAACGCCGAGACTTCTGAGAAGAGCCGGAACGATTCGGCTGCCGCCCCCATTGACACAGTCCACTACAGCGCTGAAGCCAGCGTCTGCTATCTCGCTTCTATCCATGATGTCGAGTTCGAGAATCCTGCTAATATGCCTGCTGTCTGCGCCTTCTTCAGAAACGAGAGAACCGAATCTCTGTTCGTCTCTGAAGAGTGATTCGTCGCTTTCCACAAGCTTTTTTATTGCTTCAATAACACTACTGCTGGGAAACTCACCTTCACTGTTTAGAAACTTCAAGGCATTCCATTCAGGCCCGTTATGGCTCGCAGTTATGATTATTCCTCCGTCCGCCTTCAGCTCTTTCACCATCAGTTCAACGGTTGGCGTAGCCGATATTCCGATATCTATGACCGAAACTCCATTGAATCTAAGCGCAGCAATCACGCTCTCTGCGAGATAGGCTCCTGACGGTCTTGTGTCTCTTCCGATTACAACCGTCTTGCACCCCGTATGACGCGAAAACGCTGCGGTGAACCGGGCTGCGACCTCGGGATTCATATCCACACCAACCAGCCCTCTGACTCCCGACACACTCACCATAAGATTGTCTGAAAGACGCAAGTTTCACCTTCCGATCGAGATAGCGACAATATCAATGATTTGAGACTTACCGGCAATAACCATTAGCC
>NATK01000076.1 GCA_002085285.1 Candidatus Latescibacteria bacterium 4484_7 | reverse complement strand
CGATATCGAAGGTGAATGCCATATCACGCATCGGTCTGTAATCCGCTTCGATGCCGAATCCGTATCCGTTGACCGGAGCGCCACCGAGGCCGTAGCCTGAGGATCGGCCTTCGGGCCAGCACGGCATCGAAGCCTCCTTGCCCCAATCGTATGTAGCAAAGAAGCGCCTCCTTGCCCCAATCGTATGTAGCAAAGAAGCGCGGTGAAAATGTCTTGCATGCTTGCGCAGATTGTGTATCGCCTTGAGCTGCGGTGAAAGATTCTGCGGAGTCGGTCGGCTCGGCAACCGAGGGAACATTGCTTTCTTCCGAGGCGCCGACGGTAATAGGCGCAATCAAAAGAAAGGCCATGATCGAAATTGCCGGATCGCTGGTTTAGAAATATGTAAATATTGCGAGTGCAGTATTCACCAACCACCCCGCTGTTATTTTTTCAGGCTGCTGATGAACTTGTCCACTTCGGGAATTCCGCCCTGAAAGATCAAATAACCGTTGTGGGGTTCCCGTTCCGTTATTTCGCCTGCAACCGGTGTGAGCATTATCTCTTTTACCTTTTCTCTGTCGGTGCTTTGCCCGAGAGCCCAGCCAAGCTTGACGTAGGCCACTTCAGGCAGCATGTTGGCAGCCGGTATTACGCCGAGATCCATTAGATCCCTGCCCGTATCATACACGTACATTTGGACGTATCCCCACAGGGTTTGAACTGTCATGTAAATATGCACTCCGTTCTTGGAGGCCCTTTTAAGGACCGGGTACAGGGGTTTGTTTACATGGCCGAGTCCCGTGCCGGCTATTACGATGCCCTTGTACCCGTTGTCGATCAGAGCTTCTATGATGTCAGGTTTCATGTTGGGGTAGTAATAAACGATCGCCACCCTGTCGTCGAAAACGGCGTTGATCTTTACGTTGCGGTCTTTTCTTCTCTTTTTGTAATCTTTCCTGAGGTGGATGAATCTGTTGCGGTCAACCATTGCCAATGGTATGTCCCCTATTGTCCTGAAGGTGGAACGGTATGAAGAGTGCATTTTCCTTACCCTCGTTCCCCTGTGGAGGAGTCCGTACTGGTCGCTTGTCGGTCCGAACATACATACCATTACCTCTGCTATATCACCGATGCCCGCCGAGCGGGTTGCATTGATGAGATTTATGGCTGCGTCGCTGGAAGGGCGGTCGCTGGATCTCTGTGAGCCGACCATGACTATCGGTATGGGTGAGTCTTGCACCATGAAAGAAAGTATGGCAGCCGTGTGGTGCATCGTGTCCGTACCGTGACCTATAACTATTCCGTCGACACCTCTCTCGATTTCCTTCCCGATTGCCAAGGCGGTTCCTATCCACTGCTCGGGTCCCATGTTTTCACTGAAGACTCCGTACAGCTTTTCCGTCTCAAGGTTGCATATTTCCGCAAGCTCGGGGACGGAGCTGTATAGTTCGCCCGGTGAGAATGCAGGAATAACTGCGCCTGTCCTGTAATCGAGCCTTGACGCTATTGTTCCGCCCGTGCCGAGCAGCTTTACGGACGGTTTGCCGGGATTGTAAGGGAACTTTTTCTCCGGTATCTTGTAATGGGCTTCCTTGTGCCCGAGCTCCTTGATATCCTTGATCGTATCAACGGCAAGCCCGACATTGTAGCCGTTCCTTAGTTTCAGCACTATGTGCTTGCTGTCTGCTGTTTCGGAGCGCGGTAGAATGATTCCTTTGAACTTGCCCCTTGTCGAATCGATCTCTACGTCGTACCAAACGCCTACCGAGAAACTTTTCAGGCATGCCCGTGATTTTCCCCTGTATCCTTTGTACTTTTCCGACGGCAATGTTTGATTACCTCCCCAGAATACAATATCATTTAGTCGATGAATGAATCTCTTTGAGAATCGAGTCAACAATCGCAAGTATTCGTTTTCCCCTGATCTTGCCTCTGTATCTCTCCATTACTTTTCCCATGACGTAATGATTCAGTTTGTTTCGTTCTATCGGGATCGGTTCGATTTGACCCACGAGTTCCCTGATCTCAGCCTCGATTCCCTTATTCTCATCGGGTCTGTATTCAAGAATCGCCTCTGCGGGTTCCAACATTTCCTTACCGCAGGTTTTCTCGACTATCATCGGAATCGCTTCCTCGATGACTCTGTTGCGAGTTATCTCTTTTAAGGTCGAGATGAATCGTTCTTCCGAGAAATTCGTTAGGATGCCGTCTTTTCTCATCCTGCGCAAATTGCTTATTATGAAAGAAGCCAGTGTCTTGGGCCTTATATTCGTTTCAGACAGGACCTTTTCGAAAAGCGGACGTTCGGGGGCTATTGACATCTGCGCGGCAAGTTCCCTGCTCAGTTTCATCTTCAGGTAACGTTTCTCGGCTGCCCATGGCGGATCGGGAGCCTGTGACACGATCCGCTTGATTCTCTCCTCCGTTATCGCCAGAGGCGGCAGATCCGTGTCGGGATACATTCTGTTCGGTCCCGGCAGGATCCTTTCAAATTCATTCGTTCCGTTTGGCAGGGCGCGTCTTGTTTCATTGGGCACGCCGTCTATCGCTTCTTTGGCTCTTATGGCTATTTCGTTTGATGCGGTTTCTACATCCTCCTCGTTCCCCCATACCAGTACGAGCGTATCCTTTTCCTCGGCGTTTGCGAATTTTTTCACCCTTTGCCATTCCGTGCTGGAAAGGGTTTCGCTCTCCATGTCCGAATGGATGATGTTCGGCAACTTGTCCAGGCAGGCGATTACGCGAACCCTGTCGGATATCTCCTTCGCAAAGGTGGTTTCCGGCTGTATTTTCATTGAAAGAATGCCCCTGTAGCCCTTGAGCAGCACCGCACTTACCTTTGATTTTTTACTGACGGCCTTTTCGATCGGGTAGTATCTCGTGTTTTGAAGTATGCCGGTTACATCGTAGGCGAAGTGCTTGAAATTGGATTGTTTGATTCCGCGCTTTTTAAGTTTCTCCTTGATCCTTAGAAGGTTTAACTGGCGGAATGCTTCGTTGTGAATGAGTAAGGGGATCATGGGGATCCTCGGGACGCCCTTTATTTCGTTTCTTCTCCCGCCTTTTACGGAGACATTTACATCCTGCCTTGCAGCTCCGATTCCCGTTCTTACCTTTCCCGTCGAGCGAACCAGATGCCTTAGTATCTGCGCTATATCAAATGCTTCCCGGGGCGTTCTTATGTCGGGATATGTCACCATTTCTATGAGAGGGACGCCGAGCCTGTCGGTTCTGTAAACCCTCGTGTGCCCGATGTCGCTGACTTCCCTGCACGCGTCTTCTTCAAGCCCGAGCTGGATGATCCCTATTTTCCTTTTCTTATACGGAATCCACCCGTCTATGCCGAGTATCGTTGTTCTCTGAAAGCCGGTGGGGATGGAGCCGTCGAGATACTGTTTTCTGGCGATGTGGATTTCGCTTACCATGTTGCAATTGAGCAGGTTGGTTATTTCGATTGCGATGTCCAGGGCTTCTTCGTTAAGCTCGAATGGGGGGGTGTCGTCCATTTCGTACGTGCAGACGCTTTCCCCGTTGATCTGGTATATTATTTCCTTTTTTGTCTTGAATTCCATCAATGCCGTGCCGTCGTACTCGCCGAGCTCGGAGAGGGTCGGACGCATGTGTCTGAGTATTTCGGCGTCGTACTTGTTGGAGTACGGGATGATAACAGGGCAGCGGCAGAAAAGCTTCTTGGAGGTAAGAAGCTGCTGGTGAATCTCGAGCCCGGCCTTAAGCCCCATCTTTCTATAGTCTTCGAATGTGGTCTCTTCGAGCTTCTTGTATTCCAATCTTGATTCTCCTGCCTTCGATCTGCATGAGTGCCGACACGGAAGATCCGAATGTCAACACTGTGAGCTGTAAAATTTTCTATAATAATTCTTTGTTTCTGATTTTCTCAGCAATCGAGGTACAACTCGATTTCTATGGGTTGCGTGTAACTGTTCACCCTGTTTACTTCGAGATTCCTCTTAAGGTCTATCCAATCGGTTATGAGGCCTTTTGAAAACACTCCTCCCTCGAGAAGGAAATCGTGATCTTTTTCCAGCTCGTCCAGCGCCTCCGACAGCGAGGAGGGAAGGGGCTTGATCTTTTGCCTTTCCTCCTCCGGGAGGTCGAATATGTTGATGTCGAAAGGACCGAAACCTTCCTTCCCGGGATCGAGTTTTTTCCTTATGCCGTCTATCCCGGCCATCAGCTGCGCCGCCATTGCCAGGTATATGTTGCATGTGGCGTCGGGCGTCCTGAATTCGATCCGTTTTTTATCCGCCTTCGTGGCGTACTTCGGGATCCTGACCGCTGCCGATCTGTTCGCCAGCGAATAGAAACTGTTGACGGGGGCTTCGAATCCCGGGACGAGCCTTTTGTATGAGTTTGTGCTCGGATTGGTAAATGCCAATAGTGCCGGTGCGTGTTTTAGGAGGCCGGCAATGTAGTGGTCCGCCAGTTTGCTCAAGCCTCCGTAACCTCTTTTGCTGTAAAAGATCGATTTTCCGTTTTTGACGAGAAATTGATGAAAGTGCATTCCGCTGCCCGGTTCTCCGTAAATAGGCTTGGGCATGAATGTCGCTATCTTTCCGTTCAATGCCGCTGTCGTTCTGACGAGGTGCTTCAATATCATCCCGGCATCTCCGGCTTTCACGAGGGGCAGAAATTCTATTTCGATCTCCATCTGCCCGTGGCTGCCGACTTCGTGGTGATGGTAACGGGGCATGATACCGATTTCCTCGAGGTCGCCGGTAATCTTATCTCTTATGTTGATGAGAGAATCCTCCGGGGGTATTGCATGGTATCCCCGGCCCGGCCTGAGGCCGAATACACCCTCCCTAAGGCCTTCGGAGGGGGATATCCCGTATCCGTATGACAGGTTCTCATTCGTTACGGAAACTTCATCGAATACGTAGAATTCGAATTCAGGCCCCCACATCGAAAGGTCGGCTATTCTGTGCTTTTTCAATAGTGAATCCGCCTTTTCGGCTATGACACGGGGGTCTCGATCGAACGGCCTCTTTGTGTCGGCTTCGACGATTCTGCCTATAAAGGTGATTGCCGGGTTTTCTCTCGACGGATCGAGAAAGGCCGTAGATGTGTCGGGAATGAGGGAAAGGTCGCCTTCTTCGATCGATGACAATCCGGGGAAATTCGAACCGTCAAATCCGACGCCGTCGTTGAGGAGCTTTTTACTCAAACTTGACGCCGGGAGCGTTATGTTGTGCCATCTTCCAAAGAGGTCTGTGAATCTAAGGTCAATATGCTTGACTTGATTCTTTTTTATAGCCGCCTTTATTTTTTCCAATGTGTTTAAGATAATATTACCTTCCCGCGTATAATACCCCTTATTACCCCTTGTGCAATATCCCCTTTTTGCTTTTCGTAACTGCGTGGGAGACTTGCACATTCAATCAAATGTCGCATCGCGCTCAAACCATACGCTCAAGCCGTTGCGAAATTACGATTTGAGATTGAAATATATTTCAAAGATGATTTGTTTTCAAGAGATATCGTAGCTTAATTAAAAGAGTTCTCTTATGTTTTCCAGACGGTCTGTTGAGCTTGATCGGTCTGTGCCTTTTCGAAGTTCTCACTCGATATCTTAACCGGCTCTGCGTGCCAGATGTCGCGGTTGTACTCGAGTATCGCCCTGTCCGAGGAGAACCTGCCCATTCGTGCGACGTTGAGGAGCGCCGTCTTGGCCCATGAGAGCCTGTCCTGGTACGCCAGGTCGATTTTCTCGTGTGTCTTTCTGTACGACTCGAAATCCGCAAGCACGAGGTAGGGGTCGCGCTTAAGGAGATAATCCGCGAGGGGGCGGAAAAGCTGTCGGTCGTCGGGTGAGAAGAGTCCGTCGGCGATGAGATCGATGGCCTTCTTGAGGATCGCATCTTTTTCGTAGTATTGCCTCGGGTCGTAGGACTTGCGGAGCTCCAGGACCTCGTCGGCATGGAGGCCGAAGATGAAGATGTTCTCCTCGCCGACTTCTTCCATTATCTCGATGTTCGCTCCGTCGAGCGTGCCCACGGTGAGTGCGCCGTTCAGGGCGAGTTTCATGTTGCCGGTGCCCGATGCCTCGTATCCGGCCGTCGAGATCTGCTCCGAGATGTCGGCGGCGGGGATTATTCGCTCGGCGAGGCTGACGCTGTAATTGGGGAGGAAGACGACTTTCAGAATGTCGTTGGTCATCGGGTCGTCGTTTATCATTTCGCCGACGTGGCATATCAGTCTTATTATCATCTTTGCCATCGCGTAGCTCGGCGCGGCCTTGCCGGCAAAGATGAACGTGCGAGGGTGCATCTTGAAGTCGGGCTCCTCCTTGAGGCGGAGCCAGAGGTAAACGACGTGGAGGATGTTCATGAGCTGCCGCTTGTATTCGTGGATTCTCTTTATCTGAACGTCGTAGATGGAGACGGGGTCGATCGGGACTCCTGTGAGCCCGCGAGTTAGGACGGCGAGATTTTCCTTGTTGCGCCTCTTTATGTCGTTGAATCTCTTCTGGAACACGGCGTTCTCTGCGAACGGCTCGAGCATGCGCAGCTCGTCGAGATTTTTTATCCAGCCCTTGCCGATCTTTTCTGTGATTAGTTCGGCGAGGCCGGGGTTGGCCGCCAGCAGCCAGCGGCGCGGGGTGACGCCGTTCGTCTTGTTGTTGATGCGTCCGGGGAAGAGCTCGTCGAATTCCTTGAAGACCTCTTCCTTGAGGAGCCTGGTGTGGAGCTTGGCGACTCCGTTCACCGAGTGAGAGCCTACGATTGCAAGGTTCGCCATGCGAACCTTTTTCGAAGGTTTTTCCCTGATGAGCGAGAGCCTGCTGATTCTTGCCTCGTCGCCCGGGTAGCGCACAGAGACGTCGCGCAGGAAGCGGCGGTTTATTTCGTATAGAATCTCGAGGTGTCTCGGCAGAAGGTGCTCGAATATCGAGACGGACCATTCCTCGAGCGCCTCGGGCAGAATCGTGTGGTTGGTGTAGGCGCAGGTGCGTGTCGTTATATCCCAGGCCCTGTCCCAGTCCATGCGGTATTCGTCTATGAAGATACGCATGAGTTCAAGGAT
>NATK01000075.1 GCA_002085285.1 Candidatus Latescibacteria bacterium 4484_7 | reverse complement strand
CGCTCAAAGAGGCAAAGGATGCCGTTGAGTTGAAAATGATCGTAAAGGCATTGATACAGACGAGGGGAAACATTTCCGCCTCGGCGAAGCTTCTCGACATAAGCCGCCCCACGCTTCATGACCTTCTCAAGAAGCACAACGTCGATCCCGAAGACTACCGCGTTACAAAGAAATAAATGAGGCGGCTGCAGCATGACCGGGTATCATCGGTCGAAAGGATGTCTTCATGCGGCGTATCCTGAGTGCACTCTTCATCGTCGCGGTTTTTTCGCTGCTCATCGGATGCGGCAAGAACGAAAACAACCCTTATGTGCCCTGGCCATCTACCGGGGATACGATACACGTCGTATTCCAATTCGGCACGAGTCCTTTCCCCGATTACTACGGAACCAAGGACGCAATCCTGAAAGATTCGCCGGGCGCCGGATATAAGAACTACAACTACGGTAACGTACCGTTCGACACAATAGGATTTGCCCGCATAGGCGGCCTGCTTTACGAAAGGCGACTGATAATTGCCTTCGACCTGTCTGCGATCAAGAACTGCTCACGCGTCATCGAAGCCCGTCTTCGCCTCTCGCTCGATCCTCTCACCCAGAACGGGCTGTTTCTCACGGCACATTCCGTCTCGATGCCCAACTGGACGGGAGCGGGCTGGGTGGAAGGCATCAACGGTTCCGGGAACGGCGTCTCATGGCTCACCATCGACGGCGGTGTCTTGTGGCACAACCCCGGAGGCGACTTTGACCAGGCGCCACTCGACACCTCCTATGTGATGAATGACACCGTTGCCACTTTCGACCTGCCCGGCTCCCTCGTCCTCGATTGGATCGCCCACCCCGACGCCAATCACGGTATAATCGTAAGACCTCTCGATACAGGTGCCGAAAACGCGTGTCTCATCTTCATGAAGGAGAGCGACAACGCCGCGCTCCGCCCCTTGCTCGAGGTCACCTATATCAAAGGCGGGTGAGGCGGGTGAGATAGCCCGGCGGCGCCGGGCGAGCGGCCTCATAGAGATCCGCATTCCGAATCATCGGTTCAGCAATCGAGCAACCCGATCAAAGAATCATTCAAGCCGAGGTGTTCACGCAAATGCAGCGGGCTCACCCGGCCAAACCTCAGGCCCGGTCCCCGGAAACGCCCTTCACCACTTCGACCTTCAATCTCCCCTTACTCTCAGCTTCTCCCATGTAGAGTGTCATATGCGGGAACGGAATCTCTATCCCTTCCTCATCGAACACCCTCTTCACCCTCTTGCGGAACTCTCTCGCCACCGCCCACTGTTGAATCGGTTCGGTCTTGAAAAGCACCCTTATGTTCACCGATGAATCGCCGAGGCTCTCAACGCCGAGCACTTCCATCGGCTCGAGTATCATGCGGCTGAAATCGGGATCGTTCTTGAGATCGCGACCGATACGCTCGAGCACCTCGATCACATTGTCCACGTCCTCCTTGTATGCGACTCCGACATCGATGACCGCCCTCGACCAACCCTTCGTCATATTCGTTACGACCTTGATCTCGCCGTTCGGAACGATGTGCACCCTGCCCTCGAGGTCCCTCAATACGGTCACCCGCAGACCCATCGACTCCACGAGGCCCGCCACACCTGCTATTTGAACGACGTCACCGACATTCATGTTATTCTCGAGGAGGATGAAAAATCCTCCTATGACGTCCTTGACGAGGTTCTGAGCACCGAAGCTGACTGCGAGGCCCAGGATCCCTGCGCCGGCAAGCAGAGGGCCTATCTCGATACCCACCTCTTTGAGAACCATGAGAAGCGCGGCGATCAGCACGACGACCCTCACAGTCGTCTCCATTATCCTCGCCAACGTCTCCGTTCTCTTCGCCCTTTCGACACTCACCTTACCCGGGCTGACGAGCTTGGCCTTCGATTTTGCAATAATCATGCGGAAAATTCTTATTACTATGAACGAACCGACCACGATCCCCGTTATTCTCAATCCACTGGTTAACAACCAGTGAACGATACTGGTCCATGAAAAATGCATTGCAACCTCCTTTTTGCCAATGATTCACAAACTCCTTTTTAATTCAATGTATTACATGAGATACACTATCAGGGAACTGCGATTTTTCAAAATCAAAAATTACAGGCTCAGGGGGTCGAATCCACCGCTGGATATCCACCGGGCTCACAAAGAAGCCGGCTGGTATAATATTTGCGTTGGCAAAAATTCGTTGGCTGTCCGGCGAACGAAAAAATCGATTCGGTTTATACATCGAAAAGGGCTGGTGCAAAGTGACAACTACAAAATCGGATCAAAAGTCCAAAGAAAGAAAAAGGAACAAGAGGAAAAAGGCAAAGCTGGTCATTCTCAATGGGTGTTTCGAGGGACTCGAAATCCAGCTGAGCAAGAAAATCACCACACTCGGCAGAAGCATCGAATGTGATATCTGTCTCGACGATTCTCTCGTCTCCAACGAGCATGCAGAGATCGTTTCGTCCGACGACGGATTCATTCTTAATGACCTCAACAGCAGAAACGGCTCGACAATCAACGGAAACGAGGTCCATAATCATAAGCTGAAGAACGGTGACATCATCGGCATCGGAAATTTCAGAATCAGATTCCAAAGGGGGTAAAAAAGTTGAACCGCACGATGGCTCGAGCAACGAGACACCTGCTCACTCCCGGCCTCTTCGCCGTCATATCCATATTTGCATTCGGATGCTCGACTACGACGTATGTAAGGCCTGCTCCCCCGCCGCTCCGTGTCGAAATCAAGCCGGCCAGACCTCACAGGAAGGCCGTATGGATAAGAGGACACTGGAGATGGGCGGGCAGAAGAAGAGGATGGGTCTGGGTACCCGGACACTGGAAGATCGTCAGACGATAATGAAGCAGGCGTACGTGCATCATTTCCCTGCTTCGATGCACGCAGACTGCCTTGCTGCTTACTGCACAGACGGATCGCCTGATTGGCTTGGCGCAACAAATTGGTTTATACATACAAAGGACGGCCGGCAACGGCTGCCCTTTCAGCATCTTCGATGATATTCGCCGAGCTTTCATCCTCAATCTCGTTCTAACCCGCGATAAAAATGTTTGCTCTCGATACTCAAAGATGGTTAGATTCTTTTTTGTCTCTACTTTAGAAAAGGCACCTGCAACAAGAAAACTGAAAGGATCAACAGCATGAATGAAAAGACAGCGAACGAAATACCGGGGAGCGGAGTCGGCTCATTCCCGCGTTCGTTCTGGATAGCCAACATAATGGAGCTCTTCGAAAGAGGGGCCTATTACGGAATGAACTCCGTTCTGGCCGTCTATCTCGTGGCGAATGTCTCAGAGGGAGGGCTCGGCTTCAGTGAGACATCGGTCGGCTTCTTGCAGTCGATCTTCATGGCACTGACGTACATCATGCCGATTCTCGGAGGAGCCCTGGCCGAGAGGTACGGCTACAAAAGATTCCTGACGATAGCATTCTCGATAATGTCGGTCGGTTACTTCGTCACCGGACACGTATCGAGCTACGGGATAGTTTTCCTGTCGCTCCTTCTGGTCGCAGTCGGAAGCGGGTTATTCAAGCCGATCATCTCGGGAACGATCTCGAGGACATCTACAGACGAGAACAGATCGATCGGCTTTGGAATCTACTACTGGATGATCAACCTCGGTGCATTTCTCTCACCTCTTCTCGTCAGCTACCTCAGGGGGTTCGACTGGACTTACGTATTTGTGGCTTCATCCGCATGGGCTCTGCTCATGCTGCTGTTGAATCTCATCGCCTATAAGGAACCGGAGCATCCGAAGAGCACCAGAAGCATAAGGGAAACGCTATCCGAAGCGATAACGGTTATAAAGGACTCAAAATTCATCGTCATGGTTCTCATATACTCGGGATTCTGGATCATGTATTTCCAGATGTACAATACCGTTCTCTGGTATATGGTCTCGCCTCACGTAGACATGACCCCTGTCGACAAGGCTCTGACTTCCGTCGCCCACCTGTTCGGAAGCTCGCGCGAGCTGAAGTTCGACGTTGCGTTCGTTACGAGCCTCAACGCAGGAACGATAATCGCCCTGCAGGTCTTCGTGAGCAAACTGGTCAACAAAATGCGCGCGCTGCCTACAATGATAGGTGGAATGCTTATCGGGACTAGCGGGTTCATTCTGCTGGCGATCTCATCCAATGCGTGGGTCTTCATCTTTGGTGTGATCGTGCTCTCCATAGGAGAAATGACGACCCATCCCAAGTACTACAGCTATGTCGGTGAAATCGCCCCGAAAGACAAGGTCGCCGTCTACATGGGTTACTCGTTCCTCTATGGGATAATCGGAAGCCTCGTAGGCAACAATCTCGGAGCTTTCCTATACGAGAGGATCGCCAAGGGACTGGGCAAACCGAGGATCCTCTGGGTGATATTCTCAAGCATTGGAATAATGACGGTGATAGGTCTTGCCCTCTACGACCGTTTCCTCGCACCAAGGAGGAGTGAAACATGAAAGAAAGAAAACACACGGTAAGCGAGCATATTCCACGCGGGCGACTGTTTTCGAGAGGCTCGACGGGGCATAAGAGAAACGTGGCTGTATTTCTCGTCGCCTCTATGATCATCGCCACATCAGCCGTCTCCTTTTACTCATGTTCAAAAAAACCAGCAAGGCTCAAACACGTAAGGAAGCTCGTGAAAGTCTACGGATACGTTCTCGGCGAAAGCAAAGATAAACTTTTCAAGAGAGCAGAGGGACTCGTGTTGATCTCGAAGTTCAAAAAAGACAAAAGAAGCACGGATCCTCGAAGCGACATGTGGTACTGCTCAGGGGCTCTCGACAACACCCGCGGAATAGACCACGTCAGGTTGACATTCTTCGACGACCATCTGATGGAAGTTATCGTCTATTTCAAGGATACATCCGTGCTCAAGATGAAGGCTCTCAAACAGCAGATCGAAGACGAGTACGGTGTCAGGGGCGTCGCACCGGACGGGACAGTGGAAACGGCGTACAAAACCTACCGGTTCAACACGCCTGACATGTCAATAACTCTGAGGAGAATAACGAAGTTCGAGGGAACGGAGCTCTACATCCAATTCCTCCACAACGACCTCCATCATCTTTTCCTTGAATGGCAGAGACAGAGCAGGACCGGAAAGAGTTAATGGGAAACCTTCAACGCCACAAGCACCTGCTCGTGGAATCTTGCATCACGCAGCTTGCATTGCATCCCGTGCTTGTGAATGACTTCGGCGACATCGTCTATCGTATGGCCTCCGCCGCGGCTGTGGTCGTTCCCCTCGCTGCGCAGAACCCGCTCTATTATATCGAAACCCTCTTCCGTGAAGTCCGCCACGAGCAGCTTGCCTTCCGGGGACAACACCCTGGATATTTCTCTGAGGAGCGGCACGAACTCCTCGAGATGATGAAGGACATTGACCATTGTGACGAGCTTGAAGTGACGAGCTTCGAATGGCAAGCTCATGCCGTCTATGAGTTTGAACGCGATCCTGTCTGCGACTTGCGCCGCCTTGGCATTTACATAGGCAGTCTGGAGGGCATCGTCCGAAATATCGACACTTGTAACATGGTGCCCTCGCCTTGCAAGCTCCACAGCGGTAAGACCGCTCCCGGTGCCTACATCGAGCACAGGTTCTTCGATCGGCTCTGCACTGTCGACGACGAATTCGATCGCCTTTTCCCTGTCGTAGCCAAACTTCTTGTAAAGCTCGAGCCTTTCCCTGTACCTCTGCCTGCTCTTTTCCAGCTCTTCGGATGAAGGTTCTTTCGGCACAAAGCCCTGCAATTCCATCGTCTCATCCCTGTCAATATCGTCCATATCTCCCATGTATCCATTCATAGTTTCACTCACCGATCCAGTCGCTTATTCGGCAGAACACCCTCTATGGGTGCCGCTCAGGCCAACCGTTTCCCGTAATTTTATTTGACCTTATCAAGTGCCTGCTCGAGATCGGCAATGAGTTCGTCTACGTCCTCTATGCCTACCGATATTCTCACCAGACCATCGGTAACCTTTGCCTTCTTGCGCGCCTCAGGCCCCATCGATGCATGAGTCATGGAGGCCGGGTGCTGAATGAGGCTTTCGACACCGCCGAGACTCACTGCGAGTGTATGAAGCTTCACCGAATTCATCAGCGTCTTGCCCGCTTCGATGCCGCCCTTCAGCTCAAAGCTCATAACGGCACCGGGGCCCTTCATCTGCCTCTTCGCAAGTTCATGATGCGGATGGCTGGGCAGCCAGGGGAAATAGACCTCGTCTATCTTTGGATGGTTGTTCAGATATTCTGCGATCTTCTCGGCATTCTTACAGTGGCGCTCAATTCGGACTGTCAGGGTCTTGATCCCTCTCGATACGAGGAACGCATTGAACGGATCGATCACTCCCCCGATCTGGTTGAGAGTTTTCTTGAATACGAGGTAGTCCTCCTCATCCTTGACGACGATCATGCCAGCTACCACGTCGGCGTGGCCATTGAGGAACTTAGTCATCGAATGCACAACAACGTCGGCTCCGAGCTTCAGCGGCTGCTGAAGAACAGGGCTCATGAACGTATTGTCCACCACGAGCTTTGCGCCGTTCTCGTGGGCCATATCAGCCAAAGCCGAAATGTCCGAGACATCGAGCGTAGGATTGGCCGGCGTCTCGATGTAGATCATCTTCGTCTCGGCCCTCATCGCTTCTTTCACCTCTTCGAGATTGGAGGTGTCGACGAATGTAGCATCTATTCCGAACTTCGACATGATACTGACGATCAATGTGTTCGTCGGCCCGTAAACGGTCTCACCGCAGACAACATGGTCTCCATACTTCAACATTGCGGCAAACGTCGTATGTATCGCTGCCATCCCCGAGGCACATCCCAGCCCCTTGTATCCTCCCTCGAGTATCGCTACCGCATCCTCGCATGCTTCGACCGTCGGATTGGCAAGCCTCGTATATATGTAACCCTTCTCCTTGCCGGCGAAGAGGTCCGCTCCGTGATCCACA
>NATK01000074.1 GCA_002085285.1 Candidatus Latescibacteria bacterium 4484_7 | reverse complement strand
CCCTTTAGTTCCATGGCATCTATCTCTCCGAAGGTGGCATGATGTTCAAGAGGAATGACCCACGTTTCGAACGGCATTCTCGAGGCAAAAGGCTCAATCACGAGAAAACCGTGTTCTTTTGTTACAACCCTCGACTTCACTTTAAGTTCCATATCTATCAACCGACAGAAAACGCACTCGCCGTGATTATCATAGAATCTTGTCGCCTCTTCGAGTTGATGACGTATGTGCAAAGGCACTACTGGTGTCGCGACTATCTGCGAATGGGGATGTTCGAGCGATGTGCCCGCCTCGACGCCGTGATTACGGAATATCTTCACCAGCTTCAGCCTCTTGTCCCTGCTCAACTCCCTGTAGCGGAGATGGTAGGCCGCTACGATCTCGAAGGCCTTGTCGTCATCGATCTCTCCAAAGGAATCGTTGTGATATGGGCTCTCTATGATTACCTCGTGGTCGCCTATCCCCGAAACGCGCCTGAAGAAATCGAGCTTTTCCTCCCTCAAAGGCGAACCATCCGAAACAAGGGCGGGAAACTTGTTGGGAACCACCCTCAACGTCCAATTTCCGTTACCATCTCTGTTCGAATAGATCTCGCCCGGAGTCTTACTCTCATTGCCAGGACAGAAAGGACACCTGCTCGAATGTCGTGGCAGCTTTTTCTTCTTCTCGGTCCTTGCAAAATCCTCAGGCCTTTTCGCCCTGTCGGTTGCTATGATCACCCACTCCTTGGTCGCTGGATCCTGCCTTATCTCCGGCATTTCTATCTCCTTATACTTTGATCATTCCTTACCGAATTGCTTCCATTGCTTTGCCATCTCCGCCAATCTGCCCTGAACGAGTTCGTTGACAGTGCCTCTGGGGTATTTCCCGTTCTTCATCTTCTTGCCGGCACGAACGCCTGTCAGTATGGAAATACCCTCCTCCACAGTGTCAATGGGGTAGATATGAAACTTTCCCTTCGATACGTAATCGATAACCTCTTCATCGAGCATGAGGTCCTGAACATTTCGGCGCGGGATGATGACACCCTCCGTGCCCTTTATACCCCTCTCCTTGCACACCCTGAAGAATCCTTCGATCTTTTCGTTCACCCCGCCGATAGGCTGAATCTCACCCCTTTGATTGATAGAGCCTGTCACGGCAATGTCCTGCCTTACGGGAAGCTCTGCAAGGCTCGAGAGAATCGCATAGAGCTCGGTAGAGCTGGCGCTGTCGCCGTCAACTCCCGAATAAGACTGCTCGAAACATATGCTCGCACTCATCACGATCGGCTGATCGTTTCCGTACTTGCCGCGCAAATAACCGGAAAGAATCAGCACGCCCTTATCGTGTGTGCGGCCACTCATCTTTGCCTCTCTCTCGATATTGATCACGCCCGAGCTGCCCAGCGACGTTCTCACGGTGATCCTCGAAGGCATACCGAACATGTAGTCTCCGAGATCGTAGACGGAGAGGGCGTTCACCTGTCCCACGACCGCACCGCTCGTGTCGATCATTATTGTGTCTTCGAGTACTCGCTCACGGATCTTCTCCTCGAGCAGATTCGACCTCTTTCTCTTAACGGCAACAGCCTTTTCCACGTGCTCCCTCTTCACGTGTCTGCTCGAAACCTTTCGCGCGTGGTAATCGGCCTCCCTCACGACGTCGGCCACCTCACTGAACCTCGTCGAAAGCTTCTTCTGTCTGCCTGCAAGTCTCACGCCGTACTCGACGATCGCCGCCACCCCGCTTCGGTCGAATGCCTTGAGATTTTCCTTGTCACACATCGCCCTGATGAATCCGGCGTACTTCCTGACGATCTTCCTGTTGTTGTCCACCTCCCTGTCGAAATCCGCTCTGATCTTGAATATCTTTCTGAAATCGTCGTCCCTCTCGTAAAGGAGATGGTATATGTAAGCATCTCCGATGAGAACGATCTTCACGCTTATATCGATAGGCTCTGGGTTGATCGCCGACGACCCGATCAGGCTCCACGGATCGTATCCCTGAATGACCGACTCCGAGCTCTTGAGAGTGCGCTTCAGGCTCTGCCAGACACCCGGCTCGATGAGAACGTCGAGGGCGTTCAACACGAGGTACCCTCCGTTTGCCCTGTGAAACGACCCCGCTCTGATGCTCATATGGTCAGCGCGAGCGATGCCGTGAAGTGTGAAATCGCGTTCAATGGTACCGAAAAGATTTTTATAGCTCGGGAAATTCTCTATCACGACAGGCGGCGCATTCGTTTCCGAATTGTCCACGACAACATTTACCCTGTACTCTCTGAAGGGATCCTCCTCGACGGGCCCCTTTGAAGCGGGTTGACTCTGCTGCGTTCCATTCTCCTCGCTCGAACGGAATAGATCCAATCTGCTCATCAACGACTTCTCTATGTCAGCGAGTATCTTCGACAGTTTTTTGTTCTTGTACTTCTCTTCGATCTCCCTGACGTACTCGTGAATCACAGGCTTGACCATCTCGAGATCGAGCTTCTCGAGCTTCTTCCTGAGCTCCACCTCGAGCCCTTTCGCTTTCGTATATACTACGGCCATCTCTTCGTTGAGTTTCTCGGCTGTAACCTTCATCTTCCCCAGCTTCCCAGCAGGAAATTTACCTTTCTCTACCATTGACTCGAGCTGGGCAAAATCGACCGGGTTTCCCTCTATCACCGGCACAATCTCAGGCTTCACTACAGGCCCCATCTGAATACGGACCATGGCGAAACCGGCCTCGTTGAGCTCTTTCTCGAATGCTTCTATTATCTCCTTCTGTTTCTCCTGAACGGCATCGAGGATCTTTTTGCGGCGCTCCTTGTAGTAATCGCTGCCGAACACCGCAGTGATCTTTCTTCCAAGCTCTTTGACCAGCCGGTCCATATCATTCTTGAGCTCCACACCACGTCCAGCCTCGAGCTCGATGCATCTGGGAAGGTTTGGGTCCTTGAAATTGTGCATGTAACATATATCGGGAGGTATCGGGCCATCCTTTTCGAGCTTCTCGAGAAGGCTCTTGATCGTCGTAGTCCGGCCCGTGCCGACGAGCCCTGTTATAAAGATATTGTAGCCCCTGTGCTTGAGTTCGAGACCCATCTTGATGGCCTCGAGAGCTCTATCCTGCCCAATGATATCTTCGCAGGCCGGAATATCCGCAGTCGATCTGAAGTCAAAGTAGTTAAGAGGACAGCGCCACCTCAATTTCTTGACGGGCAGTTCTTTCGCTCTACCAGCCTTTTGCATTACCATTCCTCCCCTTTGATGAAAAACCTTCCGGTCAGCTGATTCTCTTGACAGCGATCGCCGTAGCATCATCGTGAAAATTTTCCCCTTCGCCGAAATCGACGAGGACCTTGAAAAGCTCGTCGATTATCTCTCTTGCGCTCTTATTTCTCACCCTACCGATAAAATCGATCAACCCCTCTACGCCGAACATCTCCTCCTTTGTATTGCTCCGCTCGACTATACCATCGCTGTACAATAAAAGAATGTCACCGGGATCGACGAACGCGAAGCCTCTTTTGAAGACGGCATCCTCGATGGGTCCGAGGATCGTCCCGCCGGTCTTGAGCCTCTCGACTCCGTTCTGCTTGAAGAGCAGCGGATGAGGGTGGCCTGCGTTGACATAGACAAACGTACCGTTTCTCTCCAGCTCACCGTAAACCAATGAAACGAACCTCGTAGAAAGTGCACTCTGATTGATCACACGGTTGAGCTTGCTTATAACTCCCGAAATCTTCATCTCACGCTCGACACCCATTCTCAACCCCGTCACGACATCTCTCGCCAGCAACGCCGCAGGAAGACCATGTCCGCTTGCATCTCCTATCGCTATGCCCATTATCGATTCGTCGAGCATCTGATAGTCGAAGAAATCGCCCCCTACGAGTTCCGCTGCCTCCGAACGCCCCGAGATGTCAAACCCCTCAAAGACAGGATCGCTTTCAGGCAGAAGGCTCATCTGGATCTCCTGAGCCTTCTCGAAATCGGCCATCATGCGGCTTGTAGAACGCTTGTAGTTCAGTATGCTGCGAAGGGTGTTTATCGAGAACTCGAGCGTCTCGCGGTCCCATCCCTCATCGAGCCCGAAAACGAGGAGGTAACGGTTCTCATCGCCCACCACCATCCCTACGCTCTTCGAACCCCAGGGCGGTTCGATGTCGTTGCAAAATATATAGCTCTTGTGCTCTATCAGTTCGACGACGGCTTCGTCGTTCTTCGAAAATGTCGAAGGCCATTCACGTCGGGAGGTACCCACAGGACCATTCAATAGATAGTAATGGCTGCCCCGGAGTGTATATATGCACCCGCTGGAGATGTTGAGATCGGAGGAAAAAGTATTTACCAGTTCATCGAGGACGAGGGAGAGGATATCGATCGTGCTCGCCCCCGTACCTATCTTAACAATAAGGGAATCGAGCTTTCTATAGAACTTTTTGGGATGAAACTCCATCTCGTTCATAAACGCTCTGCTTTCTTTCTTGGCCTTTCAATACATAAAAACGATTCGACGATCAAAGAACGAGATTAATATATTGCAGCCATATATTCAACCAATATAAGCAAAGTCTCCGGGAACAGGAAAAGACAAGGTCCCCCCTGTTATCAGGAGTCATGATGTATCTTCCTTTCCCTTATAAGAAAAATCTCCCGTTCAAAGGCTGATAAGAATTCTATCGCCGTTCCCGCCGACGCAGCTCATCGGCATTGCAATTCACGCCGTTCATCGGGGGCACCAGAAAAGGTCGACATCCGAGCCGACCCCTGCAACTGTTACAATTGGCTGGACTAATCTTCATCTCGATTCTATACTGAAATCAAGGAAGTATTGGATTCACCCGGAAGGTTGCGCTCTCGAAAGAAGCGGAGGCCCAAAACTTATGGATAGAAGAGATTTCATAAAGGCGGTCGCCGGAGGCGTTCTGGCCAGCTTACTCCCCTTCGATAGGGCTCGTTCTTTCTCCCTGTCGGCATTAGCGAAGAGCGGTGAAACCAAGCTGTCAGTCGTGAAGGGAACGGACACAGAGCTTGCGGTGCGTAAGGCCGTCGAACTAGTCGGCGGGATGAAGGGTTTTGTTTCCAGGGGCGACGTCGTCTTCGTGAAACCAAACATGTCGTGGGACAGGATCCCCGCTCAAGCAGCCACCACCAATCCGACGGTCGTAGCGACCGTAGTTCGGATGGCACTCGAGGCCGGGGCGAAGAAGGTCATCGTTGCCGACAACACATGCAACGACGCAAGGCGCTCATACATCAGAAGCGGAATTAAGGATGCCGCGGAGAAGGCCGGGGCAAAAGTCGTCTATATGGAAGAGCGAAAGTTCGTCAAGTCGGACATAGGCGGCGAAGCCTTGAAAAAATGGCCCGTATTCAAGGAAGTCCTCGAAGCGGACAAGCTCATCAACATCCCGATCGCCAAACACCACGGCCTTTCCGGTGTCACTCTCTCGATGAAAAACCTCATGGGGCTCATAGGGGGCAGCAGGAACCGCCTCCACCAGGAGCTCGGAACAAGCATCGTCGATCTGACAGCCTTCTTCAAACCGACACTGACGATTCTCGATGCAGTGAGGATCCTCAAGGCGAATGGGCCTCAGGGCGGAAACCTGAACGATGTAGTGATGAAAAACACGATAGCAACGAGCAGGGACCCCGTGAGTATCGATGCGTTCGGCGTAACGCTATTCGGCAAAAGACCCGAAGATTTTCCCTACCTCAAAACCGCGGTGCGGAGAGGGCTGGGCAGCATGGATTTCAAGAAGGAAGGGTTCAAAGAAATACAGATCGGGTGATGAGCCGGAGATGGCATGAAGAATCTAAGAAGATTATCACAGATCGCATTTCTTCTCCTCTTCATCGTGCTCTTCATACAGACTCAATACAGGGGAACAAACGAGCTCGGCCTGCCTGTCAAGCTCTTCCTCGACTTCGATCCGCTTATAGCGCTCGTATCGTTACTCGCTTCACATACATTGCGATTGGCGTTCGTATTCTCGCTCTTTATTGTAACGGCGACGCTCTTCTTCGGGCGATTCTTCTGCGGGTGGGTGTGCCCGCTCGGCACACTAAACACGATCATCGGCTACTTCAGGATGAAGGCTCTCTCGCCTGGAAAAAACGAAGGTCGATACCCATCGCTTAGGCCGATTAAGTACTACATACTCGTCTTCGTCATCGTCGCCGCGATCTTCGGATGGAACTCATCGGGCTTCTTCGACCCGATCTCTCTGACCATCAGATCCCTCACTATCGGATACAACCCGGTAGCGATCAAGATAACGGCATCAATACTTCAGGGAATCTACAATACAGGCATACCCGGATTGAGCCGAGCCGCCGACACGGCATACACGGCACTCTCCGGTTCTCTGCTCGCGTTCGAGCAGCCCGTCTTCAGGCAGACGATATTCATAGGGATGATATTCACGGCTATACTTCTTTTGAACCTCGTTGCACCGAGATTCTGGTGCAGGTACCTGTGCCCTCTCGGAGCCCTTCTCGGGCTCTTGGGAAGATGGCAGATCGGCGCAAGGGTCGTACTCGACGAAGAGAAGTGCATCTCGTGCAGGAAATGCGTAGTTTCGTGTCAGGGAGATGCATCGCCTTTCCCCGCGGGTGCATGGGGCTCTATGGAGTGTCTCACCTGCCAGAACTGCAAGGATGTCTGCCCTGTCGGGGCGATCGAGATAAAGTGGACGAGAGAGAAAAGTTCTACCGGCAACGTCGACCTCGAGAGACGGTGGCTCCTTGCAGGACTCGTAGGGGCAGTGGCGGCGGTGCCGGCAGTGACCGCTTCAACGAGCAGTAAGAGGCTCGACCCCCTCCTCATCCGTCCGCCCGGTGCCGTGGCGGAAAACGAATTTCTCGAGAGGTGCATCAAATGCGGCGAGTGTATGAAGGTATGTCTCACCAACGGGCTTCAGCCGACTCTTACCGAAGCGGGGCTCGAAGGCCTGTGGACTCCGATACTCGTACCGAGGCTTGGATACTGCGAATACAACTGCAACCTCTGCTCTCAGGTCTGTCCGACAGG
>NATK01000007.1 GCA_002085285.1 Candidatus Latescibacteria bacterium 4484_7 | reverse complement strand
CTACAAATCAATACATACAAAGCGGTTTCTCGCCAGGACTCGTTGACCTCGTCTGGAACGCACAGATGTCACGTATATGGGTTTCAGATGCCGCTTACATGGGACAGCGAAACCCTGACAATGCAGCAACGGCTGCTCTGGTACTCGGGCAGGGGGGGGCGAGCCACAATTTCGACTTTTCGGCAAGGATAATGAAGGGTGACGAGATATATGGTTCCGGTGTCTTCGAGTTCCTTCTCTATGCGGGGAAGACGACCGCTCCGGATGCGAACGGAGAGATCGCCGAGTTGCGCTCCCTCTCGAACGCTCTTAATGATACGATTGGTCCGGGTGCCGTATCTTCGATTTATTATCCGGGAACGAACAGGTTCAAGATAACCTTCAACCAGATTGTGCAGTATTCTAATTTTGTGGTGACGGGAGTTTCGGTCGATGAGAATGACGACGGTGTGCCTGAGCTCACGCTTTCACCGGCGACACAGGTGCTCGAGACGTCGAACGGCTATACGATAACGCTCGAACTTACGATCAGCGATGCGGATTCCCTCGAGAACCTCGACAAGAATTCGCTGGAGCTGCTCTTGGCCTCTCACACCGCGGAAGATCTAGCAGGCAATTGGAACAATCCCGTAACGAACACGGACGATATCAAGATCTATTATGGGGCGGAGACATCGGTGACGATAGACGGCTTCATAGATACTGAAGAGTGGAACGTGTGCACGATGGCCGTTGCAGATTCCAATGATTCCCAATGGACAGCGGCAAACGAGATAGACGCTCTATATGTAACCTGGGATTCTACGTATATTTATTTCGCCATCGACGGCAAGGTAAGCAACAACAGCTGGCTTCTCTACTTTGATACGGATCCTGGCGGACCGAACGGTGAGACGGACCTGGCGTCGATCAACTACTGGGAGAGAGGAACGACCTTTACGTCACCGGGATTCCGGTGCGACTATCAATACGGATGCTATCAGCATCAGGGGCAGTATGACAGCGATAGCTTCTTCCGTATAGTTTCGAGTACCGAGGCAGTGGATATATCAGACTCGGTGCTTACGGCATTCGATTCAATGCACGATTATGGTGACCTCGGCGGGAGTGAGATCGCGGTGCCGTGGGATCTGTTCTATCACATGGGTCCCGATTCAGTGCCCGTTGGTGCGAGGATATCCATTGTCGCATCGCTTTGCTGGGACCCCGAGCCGGATGGCGAGCTTGGCGGTGATTCGGCGCCGAACAATATATCAGCTACTTTGCCGACGATCGATAATGTTTATACATTCACCGTTGACGCTGACAACGACGGAAAGCCCGATACGCCCGATCACACACCACCTGTTCTCGTTTCAGCCAACAGGGATGCTTCGAGCGACAGCCTGGTGAATGTGGAGTTCAGCGAACCGTTGGACAGTGTTTCCGCTGAAACGGCTTCGAACTACAACGTCTATCAGCATTCAGTTCCTTCGAACACAGTCGCCGTTGCGGGCGCTGTGCTTCAGAGTGACAGGAAGACTGTGCAGCTCATCCTCGAACGAACGATTGGTTCTGGTTATGATCTTTCGGTGAGCTTTGTGGCCGACACCTCTTGCTATCACAACGAGATCGAGCCGGGCAGCACGATAGCCATTGGCAATCCAGTAACGGGAGACGACGGCACATGTCAATCTCTCCATCTACGACGCAAACGGGAGAGTGGTGAGAAGACTCGTTTCAGGCGATATTTCGCCCGGACTGCATAGAGTGAACTGGGACGGCAGAAACGACAAGGGTGTTGCTGTGGCAACGGGGATATATTTCTACAGGCTTATGACGCCGATCTCGAGTATGACGAGAAAGATGGTTCTTATTAGATAGGTGGACCATGTCGGCGTTGGTTGAATAGATTTTGGGTCGGTAAGAGCAAAGGCTTCAGACGAGAAGGAGGCGATTTGGATGACAGTAAGGTTCAGACTGCTTTTTGCCGTTGTTTTGGCCGCTGCCGTTGCGGCGTTTCTGGGTTCTGTGTCACCTGTTTCGGCTGGTGAACCACAAACAATCACCGTGGACGGTGTGAACGATTTTCTCCCATCGAACCTGCTCGATCTCGATGGAGGGGATACTGAATTTGCACCAATAGACTTGGATACGATCTTCATCACGAACGATGCGAACAAGTTATACGTAGGGTTCTATTACGACAAGGATAGCTGGACCAATAACCAGCTCGGCATCATGTTCGCGGTAGGTGGCCCTTCCGGCGGAACAACCGACGCGTGGGGACACGCCATTGCCTGGAACACCGCTCCGTACAAGCCGGATTATCAGGCCTACTGCAACATGGACAATTCGTGGCAGGAGCTGAGGAAGTGGAACCCGGCCGGGAGTTCCTGGGACATAATATACCAGGGCTCGAGTTCTCTCGGATGGGTGAACAACACAGGGTTCGAAGAGGTCGGATTCAATCTCAATGATCTGGGCGTCACTGCTGGAGACACCGTTTACATCGAGATCATATCTAGTCAGGACGGCAGCACGAAGGGCCCGCTGGATTGTATGGCGAATGACGACAAACAGGTGAGTACACCTTCGGGTACGACCTGGGATCTCTCGACACCGGCGGAACTCGACTCGATGTATATGTACATCGTTCAATCTGCCGGTGACACAATTCCCCCGACGGTGGAATACGCAAAGGGTGCCGAGGTGCCGGATCTAGTCTCAATAAATGAGATCAATCTATATTTCAGCGAGGCTGTAGATGAGATGACCGCTGAGGATCCTTCGAACTATACACTGACCGGAACGACTGCGACGATAGACAGTGTGGTGAAAGACGATGCATTTCCTTACCTCGTTCACATCTATCTCGACAGCGTTATCGGTCCTCAGCCGGACTTCTACAGAGTCATGGTGACGAACGTGAAGGACATCGCCGGCAACGTGATCGATGACGACGGTACAACGAATGTCGGATGTTTCTTCCTCAAGGGAGTGCTCTTCAGAGGACTCATGGGCCTTTACCTGATCAACCATTCGACTCCACCCGATACGTTCACGATCGAGGGTGATCTTCTACCGTTGACATTCACCTATGCATGCGACAACGCCTTCATGACGGACATGGGAGACAGCACGTACGATCTGGACGTCGTTTTTTCTCTCGTCGCCGACGACTGCACACCGGGTTCAGAG
Source organism: Candidatus Latescibacteria bacterium 4484_7 (assembly GCA_002085285.1). Lineage (GTDB taxonomy): Bacteria > Krumholzibacteriota > Krumholzibacteriia > Krumholzibacteriales > Krumholzibacteriaceae > 4484-7. Next base: position 15,798 of record NATK01000007.1, on the reverse strand, counting down.
CTTGCCGATACGACACTCGAGTGGAAGTTCATGCATCAGTGCAACGAATACGAGCCGCTTCCGTCGAACAGGATCACTCATCTCACCAATCTCGACGGGCCTTACGATACACTCGAGTTCTGGTGGAACGACGAGGACCAGAACGATTACACCTCGCACGACATGGATGTGCTCTTCACGGTTGACATGAACAGATTCTCACCTGGTGTGGACAGCGTTGTGGCGATCAACGGAAGTGTGTTGCCCCTAACGTTCGATGTGCCTTCGTTGAGTCAAATGTATGATGACGGAACCCATAGTGACGAGATGGCCAATGACGGCATCTACTCACTCCTGGTGAGGTTCCCTGCGCTTTCGTACAAGAATGTCGAATACAAGTTCCTTTACAACGACAGGTACGAGTGCCAGGGACAGGGGAACAGGTCACTGTGGCTGAACGATGCTGCCTATGACACACTCGGCGGTCCGATAGGGCCCCTCGAGATGCCTCTTGCATATTTCGATAGATGCGGTGTAATAGGAAGAGACGTTGAAGTGATATTCACCGTCGATGCCCACGCTGTTATGAATCCCGGCGCGCCGGATACGATCTATATAAACGGAACACCGAACAACAAGGAACCTCATGTGATAAGCTGGGATATTCCATCTATCAATCCGATGCGTGATGATGGAGTGTATCCAGATACGCTGGCTGGTGACAGGTTGTTCACAAGATCGATCATATTCCCCGATTCTTCGGATAAGTATGTCGAGTACAAGTATCTCTTCAATGAGTCTTATGAATGCACGACGCAGACGAACCGTTACTTCTATATAGATGATCGGTACGATGCTGCGGGCAATCCTCAAAGACTCGACCTCGACTACTTCAACGATTGTGCAACGGGGATAGAAGACTTCACACCGAACGCATCGTTGGTCAAGCTCTACCAGAATTTTCCCAATCCGTTCAATCCCGTGACTACGATATCGTTCTATATGCCCAAGGCGGGGCATGCAGTTCTAAGGGTGTACAACATCAACGGAGAACTTGTCCGTACGCTTCTCGACGATAATGCTCCGAAAGGGCAGGTCTACGTTACATGGGACGGAACGGACAACAGGGGATCAAAGGTGGGCAGCGGTGTGTATTTCTATCAACTCAAGGTGGGCAACGCGAAGGAGAGCAAGAAGATGATCCTGCTGAAGTGATCTCTTCGTCGTTGGCTGTTTTAAGGGGTGCAATGATATGGGGCTTTCGAATCATCGAAAGCCCCATCTTTATTGATAATGATTTACTTCACGGATATTATTATTATATTAATCGTAAAGAATCGAGTGGTTTTTGTATTGATGACAAATCGATGAAGTACGCAATAATTACCAATCCCTCTTCGGGTGAGATGAGTGCGAAGAAAAAGCGAGAGGAGATCGAGAAGGCCTCACGTATTCTCCATGCGCCTGTGTATGGCTTTGAAACGAACTCCAGAGAGGAATTCATCGATTTGGCAAAGAAGGTCTCGGCCGATTGCGACGTGCTCGTTGTTGGAGGAGGAGATGGTACATTTTCGGATGTCATAAACGCGATCGATCTGCCGTCGAACAAAATCGCTTTTCTTCCGCTAGGATCGGGCAACGCTCTGAGGAATGCCCTCGGGCTTGAGGGCACGATCTCGGAAATCAGTCGCACCATTCTTGCAGGCAGAGTTCATAATTACGACCTTATAGAGTGTTCATCGAGGAGACTCGCATTCATGGTTTCGGTAGGGATAGAGGGGGTTGTTGTGAGACTCAGGGAGAAATATCTAGATGTAGGTATAAAAGGCCTGCAGTCGTACCTTATCCCAACACTCGATGCATACATGAGGAATTACAAACGGGTTTCGGCAAGTGTGGCGATCGATGGCGTCAAATTCGGCGTTGAGGATTTGATGAGCATCATGGTGGTAAAACAGCCTTTCTTCGGATACAAGATGAAGGTCGTGCCCAATGCCAGATTCGATGATGGAAAGCTGCATGTGATGGTGATAAATTCTTCGTTTGCAGAGTTGCTTTTCGGCACAGTTTCGTCGTTTACCATTGGGAACCTTATCGGAGACTACTATACGGGAGAAGATGTTTTTGTGGAAACGGACGAAGAGTTGTACATTCAGATAGACGGTAACGTGGGGTGGAAGGCGGAGAGTTTTGAATTCAAGATTCGAAAAGGGATATTGAAGGTCGTACATTGAACGACGAACGAGTGAAGAGGAGCCCGGTGTCTTTGATCGATTTTGAAGATGTGTATCTTTCTTACAACGGCAAAGTCCTTTTTAACGATCTTTCTTTTAAGGTCGGGAAAGGGGAGAAGGTAATCTTAGCCGGCAGATCGGGCATTGGAAAATCGACACTCTTTTCGCTCATCCTGGGGTTTGTCACACCGGAGCGGGGAATGGTGTTTTTCGATGGAGAACCTGTAGATGAAAAGAATGTCTGGCAAATAAGAAGGCGAGTCGCTTTTATCGATCAGGATGTAAGTATTGGCAGGGGTAGGGTCAATGAATGGTTCGATTTCGTTTTGAGTTTGAAGGCCAATTCATCGTTGAGGCGAGATGAAAGGGGTCTCAGAGAATCGTTCGAATATTTCGAACTCGAAGGCGATATCCTCGAGAAGGATATAAATGAACTTTCGGGAGGAGAGAGGCAAAGGATCGCAGTCGTTACATCGATCATTCTTGGGCGAAAGGTTTTTCTTCTCGACGAGGTGACTGCATCTCTCGATGGGCATATGAAAGAGAAGCTTGCCTGGTTTTTCTGCTCCAGGAGCGATTGGACGGTCGTTGTGATCTCTCACGATTCAGTCTGGCTTGAAAATCCCAACGTCAAGGTATTCGATCTGGAGGGGAAAAGATGGAAACAATAGACATAAAGGTTCTGCCTCTTCTTTTTTCATTTCTTCTTCTCACAGTACCGATTTATCTCAGCCACGTATTCAAGATAGGCTTTATCAGGTCGCTCCTTTACTCTGTCGTAAGGATGGCTGTTCAACTGTTTCTGATAGGCATATTCCTGAAATATCTCTTCCGGCTGAACAATCCCTATGCGAATATTGCATGGCTCGTCGTTATGATACTCGTAGCAGTCTTTTCCGCTATCAGAAACTCTTCGCTAAAGGCCGGCAAGGTGCTCGTGCCTGCATTCGTTTCTTTTACCATAGTGACCCTCGCTATAGTTTTGTACCTTAACGGTGTGATCATACGAATGAAGAATATCTTCGATGCGAGGTACTTGATTGTTCTTGGAGGCATGCTATTGGGTAGTTCGCTGCGGGGCAACATAATCGGCATTTCCTCGTTCTACAAGAACATAAGGAAGGATTCAAAGCGTTTCCTATATATCCTCTCTTTGGGAGCAACGAGGCACGAGGCTGTGTTGCCTTTTCTTAGGGAGAGCGTACAGCTTGCCGTGAGACCTACGCTTGCCTCGATGGCAACGATGGGTATCGTGGCTTTGCCCGGTATGATGACTGGAGTTATAATGGGAGGCGCCAGCCCCGAGGTGGCGATCAAATATCAGATCATGATCATGCTTGCCATAGTGACGAGCACCATTTCGAGCATCGTGCTGACTATATTGATGACCACGCACATTTGCTTCAGCGGATACGGCACTCTGAAGGCCGATATATTCAGAAAATAGTCGAGTGGATTGTCGGCCTTTTTCTTTTATGCGCCTTTTTGCATCTTTCTCTTGAGGTATTCCTCTTTCCACATAGGCTCGGTGAGTTTCTTTAGCTCTTCGTCGTAGGTTACCATCCCCTTGTGGTAATCAGGGTCTGTAAGAGCTTCTTCCGCTTCCTTGTTCAGAGGTCTTGCGTTGGTTTTGAGGACGGCACCTTTCAAGACCTCGAAGTGGTCTCTTATTACGCAAGGCATGAGCCAGTTGCCAGTTTCTTCTGGCTTTTGAGCGGCGTAGCCGTATCTATCTTGCCACGCTCTAATTTCCTTGAGCAGCGGAGCGCTGAGAGCGTCGTCCAACGTGCCGCCTCTGGCATATATGTCGTAGATATTGGCTGCTGCATAAGGTACGAATGCACACGGCGAGATGTCTCCGTTCCAGTCGATGTAAATATAACCGCCCGCTCTACCTGCACTGATGCATCCGTTGGAGAGGGGGCCGTTGTTCCAGAAGTCCGCCATGAAGATCTGGCGCTCATGAACCAACCTGTCGGCTCGTTTGAGCATCTCGACACGGTCCGCGGGCTGAACCATCAGATCGAGCGATGGACCTCTGCCGATCGGCATGTACTGGAACAGCCAACCGTAGACTGCACCCTGCTGTTCGAAGTAGAAATCGACGAACTCTTCGCTCGTTATAATCTCCCAGTTGTACTTGGTCGGTGTAGCAGAAATACCGAACGGGACCCCGTGTTTCCTGAGATTCTCGAAGGCCTTGAGGATCCTATTGTGCACGCCTTTGCCTCTTCTTTCGTCGGTTTCTTTTTCGAATCCTTCGACAGAGATCGCAGGGGTTATGTTTCCGAGGTCCGCCATGCGCCTTGCGATATCGTCAGTTATTAGTGTCGAGTTTGTGTACACCATGAACATATCGGAAGGATGTTTTTCAACAACGTCCAGGAGAGTGATATCTCCGTCTCTCCAGAGAAAAGGTTCTCCACCTGAGATCACGGTAAAATGAGATTTCCAGAAATTGTTTTTCTCGGTGAGTATCCTGTCGAACGTTTTAAAATCGAGGCTTGCATGGTTGTCAGGATTGCTCTCTGCGTAGCACCCTTTGCATCTCAGGTTGCATCTGCCGGTAGGGCTAATCAACGCAAACAGAGGCCCTCTACGCTTCGTTTCATCCATTGACAGTCCAGGTCTCTCGTTTTTGTTGAGAACGACCTTCGTAACAAATACGTTTATCAGCTTGTTTATTACAGCCTTCGAGATGATTTCTTTATCGATGGCCCTTTCGAGGCTGTGGAGTAGAGCCATCGTGTAATAGTATTTTTCTTCCTGAACTTTCAGTGGGCGGTTGTCCGGATTGTCAATGACGATCGTTTCGTACGCCTTCGATTCTATCGACCTCGTCGCTATTTTCCTCAGATGTTTATTTGTTACCATCAGTTTGATGAGTTCCTGAAACGATTTTCTCTGAAGATCATTTACGAATTTCATTTTATCCTCCCTTCATGGCGATTTTTTTGTTGAAAAACTCCCCTCTATTCATAAGACACCCCCTTGAGAAAAATTTCTGCGATCGTCGATGCGTCCTTCTCGAAAGGATGTTCTTCGGGTTTTTCGAGCCAGTAGAAAAGGAACGAATTGGTCAAACCCTCGAGTGAAATTGCAAGGGCGCGAGGATCCCTCTTCCTTATTTTTTTTCTTTTTATGGCCGATTCGAAAATCTTGGCAAGACGATCCATCAATTCATTGTATAGCTTCTGCATTTCCTTGTCGAGCCCCGCAGATATATTGAAACTCGGGCTCTGGGTTTCGGAAAGATATAGAAGAAGTGAGGACTTATGATCCGAGAAAAGATCCAGCTTGGCGTTGATGTATCCCTCTATTGCAGCAATTGCGTCATTTTCTCTTTCGAGCGGTTCCATGAGTCTCCTGTGGTACTCCTCGGCCATTTCCCTGACGATTTCTTTGTACAGGTCCTCCTTGTTTCTGAAAAACTTGTAGAGTGTTCCTATGGCGAACTCGGCCTTTTTTGCGATCTGCCGCATCGAGATATTGTGGTATCCTTTTTTGGAAAACAACTCCAATGCCGCCGACAGCACATGCTTTCGACGCCAGAGCTTCTCCTGCTCTTTACGAGACAATCTCTGCTCTTCCATTTTGCCGCTCACTTTTTAGGACCTCGCGTCTAAATAATAGAACCATTATTCACTTTATAGAACCTTGTGTCATATGTCAAGAAAAAAATTCATTTTTATATTTTTTCTTATCTTGATAGGAATGGTTACGTACTTGGAAAAAACATCGAGCTGTTGTATTCTATTCATTAATAGAGGGAGGAAAAGGAATGGGAAAATACAGATTTGTAGTATCTGAAGATTGTATTGGATGCAAGGCTTGTATAGAGATTGCGGGAGGCAACTTTGCTTTGAATGAGGCGGGCAAGGCTTATGTGAAGAAGCAGCCTGAAGACTCCGAGGAGGAAGGATTGTGCAGGGAGGCGCTCGACGTGTGTCCTGTCGGTGCCATTTCAGCAAACGAGGGAGCCTTGCAGGCTGAAGTCAAACCTATTCTGGCAAAGTCGAACATCAAGGAAACGCTTGATGCTTACCCGGAGCTTAAACCTCTTCTCGTAAAACTTTCTGCCAGGTTCAAGAGGCTTCAGAATCCGGTAGCCTATAATACGCTGGCGAGGTTTGCAACGTTCGAAGATGCATCGAGGATAACGGGGGTTTCGATATGTGAGATTCTACATACGATCAACAAACATCTCGGTGTGGAGAAGAAGCTGCTCAAGAGCATGCCCGATTGTATAGAAACGATCAGGTCGAAGGAGGAGTGCAAAGGGGTCGACGTCTATTGGCAGGAGAAAGCCGACCGATACATATACAACGAAGAAACCATGACCGATCTTGTGCAGCGGGTATCCAGGCTGGGGCCTCATGAGAGCATCGTAGTGATATCGGTCGAAGAGCCCATAGAGCTTCTAAAGGTCGCTGCCGGTCTGGGCTATGATTTCAATATCGAAAGAGGAAAGGAGTTTCGCGTTTCGATCTACAACCCTCATGAGGCAGTGGAGGAATCCTGGAAGGATAGAAAGAGCGATTTCGAACTGCTCGACATGAGGGACTCAAAGTCCCCGCCCTTCGACATCATCATGGAGAAGGCTCAAAAGGTGGGGGACGGTTCGGGCTTTGCCGTCATTCAGGCCTTTGAACCTGTTCCACTGATAAATATGCTTTCACAGATGGGCTTCGAAAGTCTCACCGAAAAGAAGGGTTCCGGCGAAGTGGTTGTCTATTTCTACAAAAAACCACAGGAAGAGCGGGAAGCTGCTTCGACTGCGGGGAAGCCCGATGTGGTCATTCAATCGGCGACACCTGTGGCCTTTCCCGTGGTTATGCGGCTCCTCGACAGGGGAAAGATCGAAAAGACGATGAATATAAAAGAGCTCAAAATCTGGGTTGAGACGGAGAGACATCTCGGATGGATTGTCAGCGGAAAGGCAGACATCAGTTTCTCCTCTCTTCTTACCTCTGCGCGTTTGAAAGACAGGGACGTAAAGATACCTGCAATCTTTGTGTGGGACAATTTCGTTTTGCTCACACGGTATGAGGCGAAAAGGCTCGAGGACGTAAGGGGCAGAGAGATCCATATTCCTCTTTTTGAACAGGCTCCGCCGGCCAAGATAACGAAGTATCTAATCGAGGCGAGCGGACTCGAAGCAGACGACTTCGAGTTCGTTTTTGGCGAACCTTTCGGAAGGCCGGAGAAGATATTCGCCGATTTCGTCGCCGGAAGGGCTGACACCGTTCTTCTCAGAGAGCCCGAGGCGAGTTACGCGTTGAAGGTGATGAAGGATCTCGGAAGGGATGTATGGGAGATCCCGTTCAACGAGATATGGAACGAAGTGAACGAAGGGTTCGGCAGTTTTCCTAATGCCTGTCTTGTCTTGAAGGGAGAATTTGTGCGAAAGAATCCTGAGATTGTGAGGAATTTTCTCGGTGAGCTGAAAGGTGCAATCGAATGGATCAACGAGAACAAAAAGGAAGCGGCAAGATTATCGTTCGAAGCTATGGGACAGCCTGTCGACAGGGTGGAACTCTTCTGTAACAGGGTCAATTTCAGGTACGTCGAAGGTGAGGAGCTCATAGCAAAAGTCAAGTCTTACTTCGGCATTCTATCGGAGCATGGTATCATTGACGGGAGCATGGACGAAAGGTTCTTTGATATGTTCAGGCTATGGAAAGAATGATCGACGGGTTGATCCGTTGAAGGGGAGGTATCTCTATGAAGAGATTCTATCCGAGACTGTTGCTTGCCTGTACCTTGGTGTTGTCGTTCGCCCTTCTCTATGTCGTGCAGGTTCGTGGAGAAGAGTATGATTGTTTCTCTATCCTCGTCGGCCGTTATGCGACAATAGACGGTTCGGTCCTTTTCGGACACAACGAGGATGATTCGGGCGATCTGCTCGTGGATTGGTACAAGGTGCCTGCCATGCATCACAATGCAGGCGAATTCGTAATGTTGAAGAACGGAGGAAGGATAGAGCAGGTCCGTGAAACGTATGGATTTCTCTGGCTCGAGATGCCCGGGCAGGATTTCGCCGACAGTTACATGAACGAATGGGGAGTTACGATCGCTTCGAACCAGTGCACTTCGAAAGAGACCTCCGGGGAGCTCGTCGATGGGGGTATAGGCTATTATCTGCGGAGGATAATGGCGGAAAGAGCAAAAACGGCGAGGGAGGCAGTGGAGATAGCAGGCCGAATCATCGAGAATGTCGGTTATTGTTCCTCTGGGAGGAGTTATTGCATTGCCGATCCGAATGAGGCCTGGATTCTTTCCGTAGTACGGGGAAAACACTGGGTGGCCGAGAGGGTCCCCGATGATGAAGTCGCTGTCATCCCGAACTACTATACGATCACGCGGGTTGATCTCGGTGATACGGCAAATTTTCTCGGTTGCGCAGACCTGGTGGATTACGCTGTGCAGAAAGGATGGTACGATCCGGCGAGCGGCAAGGAGTTCAATTTCAGGGAGGCGTATAGCTCCTGCAGGGCACTCAATGCGGTATGGAACATTCCCAGAAATCTGCAAGCAGTGAATCTTCTCTCTGGTAAGCACTATGGTTATGACGACCGTTTGCCTTTTTCGTTCAAGCCGGCAAGGAGGCTTTCGGCACAGGATATTGTGAGTGTTTTAGAGAATCACTACGAGGGGACGGAGTTCGAGATGAACCCCGCTTTCAATCACGGCAACCCTCACAGATGTGCGGTAACACGAATCTGTTCCAATTCGAATCGATACGGCTTTGTGGCACAGTTAAGAGGTTCACTGCCCGGTGATATAGGAAACGTTTTTTGGATTGCTCCTCGAAGACCATGTATTCAGCCGTTCGTTCCGTGGTATTACGGTATCGACAAGATTCCCCCTTCCTATAGCAGGGGCGATTTCAAGAAGGCTCTATCCAGCCATTTCAACGGGCCGAAGAATCTGAGGAATACAGCGAGAGATCATGCCTACTGGTATTTCAACGACTATGCGGCTATGGTCGATCGAGACTATGGAGCACTTATCGGGGGGATAAAGAAAGAAAAGCTCTCACTGGAAAAGCAACTCTTCGTAGGGCAGGCTGCTTTCGAGAGAAAAGTTCTCGCGCTATACAGGGTGAATCCACGCAGAGCAAAGAAGATGTTGACCGATTACACCTCGAAGTTCGCAGAAGAAATCCTCGGGATTACTCGTCAAAAACTCGGTGCAGGCAAGGCAAAAGCAAAATGATTGATATCCAGCGGTTGATCTCTTCCACCTTTGTCTGAGCCTGCCACCATTACCGTCGAAGGCAATCGAGCTTCCTCGATCAACTGCCAGCTTTGAATTTATGCGTAGAGAACCGCCCGGGAGTCATTGTCGTCCGAGACCATCGGCGTCGAAGCTTCCTTATCAGCGGTTCTATCAGTTTTGATACTTGTTATGTTGTAAAACTCGACAATGTCGATCGAGATGCTCTTCACGGCTCTGAAACCCCTGTCAGGCGGAATCGCCGTAGTTTTATCGATCATCTTTTCGATCTTGTGCATGAATTTGTCGAAGACTCTGCCCAGTGCGTTCGGGAGAGGGGGCGGAGTGGTATTGCCCGACGCTTTCAGCTCGGTATTCAACGCATCCTTGACACCTGAAGCGAGTGATTCGAATATGTCTTTCAGACTCTCTTTGACTTCTTTTGCACTGGAGAGTTCCTTTGCACCCTTCAATGAGTCTATGAGGTTCTTCATCTTTGCATTGAAGTCTTCCACGACCTCTTTGAGCTGAGCCCTTTGTTCTTCTGTCAGGTCGGCGTTCTTTGCGAACCTGTCGATGATTTGGTCGAGCTTTTTGGCGAGGTGAGCCATGAAGCGAAGGGCGTTCTTTTCATGCGCGTGTCTTCTGGCCACGTTGAGACCGAAATTTGGCTTTGCCATGCTGGTGTTGTATTCTATATGGATGTACCTTTCATACGTGAAGCTGAAAGACTCGATATGTGTCTTGTCTGTCGATCCGGTGTTTGCCGTCTCGTTCTGCTCTGGCTGTGCATCCCTGGTGTCAACAGGCCCGATAACAGTAGGCTGGTCAGCACCTTCAGCCGGTACGGTCGCCGGTTGAATGTTGATATTGGAGAGATTGTTATCCTTCGTACCGTCACTCTTCCGGGCATTCATATCGAGACTCAAATTCTTGACGTAAAGGCTTGAAAACGTGTTAAAAGAGATCTGCATCGTTCGACTCCTTTGTCAAAATGACTTTTGAACCCGCCTTCATTAATCATTAATCTAAATCTTCTGCAGTTCTTTTATCGTCAAACAGGTTTTTCCTGTTTAGCGATTTTTGATTATTCGGATGGACATCTGAGACGGCAATGTGTAATCTTTCCAAATGGAAACTGTCGTGAAAGGAAAGGATAGATACGATTGACAGGAGGTATGCTATGAAAAGGTTTTTTGGTCTCGGCGGACGGAGTATGTTCTCTATTGCCTCCGCTGCAGTTGTAGTGATTCTTCTATCGATTGCAGTGACTGCATCGGCCGTCGATAAGGTCGCAGCAGGCGGCAATGTAAAGGTTACTTTCACCTTCAAGCCGGATACCCGTCCGAATGCACTATTCGTCGCGGGGACATTTAACAATTGGAATTCCGCTCAGGATAGAATGACAGATACGAACGGAGACGGGATATACGAGATCACTCTTGAGCTTGCACCTGGAAGTTATCAGTACAAATTCGTCGCAGATGGCAAGTGGATCGAGGATCCTTACTCCGAGGAATACGCACCCGATGGTTACGGCGGCAAGAACTCTGTCATCGTCGTGCCGAAGGACAAGAAGGTGCTTGTCGTGGGTATAGGTGCAGGGGAGGTGAAGGGTGCTGCTGAGACATCTTCGCAGGCATCCGGGAGTTCCAAAGCGGTGCCAGTAGTCTTTCTCTTCGAGGTAGGCAAGCAGAAGAGTGCCGAAGTTTATGTCGCGGGTACCTTCAACGGCTGGGACCAGAACAGGGACAAGCTTGAAGACGAGGACGGAGACGGAATATATGAGAGGGTGCTCAAGCTCGAACCTGGTCATTACGAGTACAAGTTCGTCAGGGACGGTGAATGGATCACAGATACATCGGCGCAGGAGTTTGCAGATGATGGTTTCGGCGGTCAGAATTCGGTTCTCAATGTCCCGACGGAAGTGAAGGGCAAGGGGATCGTCGTCGGGATGGCAAGCAGGGTTCCTGATAAGTACAAGGGGTTCGTACGCCTCGGTAAGGCGGAGGCCGGAACCACAGGTAAAAAGATGGTCAAGCTTGTCATCTTCAAATACAAGCCTCAGGGTGCTGTGGGAAATGTTTTCCTCGCCGGCACGTTCAACGATTGGAACGAAGCGAAGACACGTATGACCGATGACGACGGCGACGGCGTCTACGAGGTGACCTTACTTCTGCCTGTGGGCAGGTACCAGTACAAGTTCGTTGTGGACGGCAAATGGATAACCGATGAATCGGCGAAGGCATTTGCCGACGACGGCTTCGGCGGCAAGAATTCGGTTATCGTAGTGGACGATTCTTTTCCCGATGCCGTGTTGGAGAAGGGTGACGGTCTAATCAGGACGGAGGATATCCCTCTCAAGATGGACTACTCTATGGTGAACCCGCTGGACAGTACAAAGATCGAGTTCAAGACGCGTGCCCATACGAACGACATAGAGGAGGCGCGGCTCATCTACTCGGTGGACGGCAAAGGGCTCGAGACGGTCGATATGAAGCCTTACGGCTCGGACAACGTCTATCAGTACTATAGAAAGGTTCTCAATATCCCGTATACGTCCGAGGTTTACTTCGTCTTCGAATACATGGACGGGGGCAAGGACGTCTATGCAACGCCCCATGGATTCGCCGACAAAGAGCCCTCGAGGAATGAGATGTTCTTCTACTCGGAAAAGGTGCTCGAGCCGTTCTTCACCCCCGATTGGGCGAAGGATGGGATCTTTTACCAGATTTTCTGCGACAGGTTCTACAACGGAGACAAGTCGAACGACCAGGATTTTCATGAGCCGTACTATAAGGGCAAGAACAAGCTTCCTCCGAGCGGCAGGACAAATGGAGAGTATTTTCACTTCGTCAAGCAGTGGGGCAACGTTTCGGGCCTCATGCGCAGTCCTTATAGAACGGATGGAAAGCCGGACTATTATTCTTTCTACGGGGGTGATATAGCCGGCGTTATGCAGAAGTTGCAGTACCTAAAGGAGCTCGGAATCACGATAATATACTTCAACCCCCTCACGGAAGGAGTGTCGAATCACAAATACGATCCGGTAGACTATCTGAAGATCGACCCTCACTTCGCCGATGAGGCGACATTCATCGAGTTCGTGAAGAAGGCTCATGCCCTCGGGATAAGGATAATCGTCGACATGGCATTGAACCACACGGGCGATTGGCACTTCGCATTCGTAGATACGAAGAAGAAAGGTCCGAAGTCGAAGTACTGGAATTGGTACGAATGGAAAAAGTGGCCCCTTCCCTCCGAGGATGTCAAGAGACCCTGCGATTACTATGCGTGCTGGTGGTGCTTCGGGCACCTACCGAGCCTCAACTATGACCTGTCCAGACCGGACAATGCAGAGAACATGGTCCCCGATATCTCAAAGGCTGACCCGAACTGGGAAGTGGTGAACTACCTTCTCAAGATTCCACCGTACTGGTTGGGTAAGCTCGGGATAGACGGATTCAGACTCGACGTGCCGAACGAGGTGCCCCTATGGTTCTGGAAATTGTTCCGCAAGAAAGTTGACGAGGTCAAGCCTAACGCCCTTCTCGTAGGTGAACTATGGGGGAACGCCATGCCCTGGCTTGGTCCTGATTGTTTCCATTCTACTATGAACTACAAGTATTTTCGCGATCCTGTGCTGAAGTTCATTGCAAAGGGCAGCGAGAGCGCCGCCCAGTTCGACGGCGAGATTGCTCCGGGTCGCTACATCTACCCCATTCAAGCGGTACAGGTGATGATGAACCTCATCGATAGCCATGACACCGAGCGCTTCGTGACCACCGCGGGAAGCGATGACCGATTGATGCTCGCAGCTCTTTTCCAGATGACCTATGTCGGTATCCCCGAGATCTACTACGGCGACGAGGTGGGGCTGCGGGGTGGCAAGGATCCAGATGATCGCCGCACATTCCCGTGGGGTTGGGAGAAAAATCCGAGGCGCAAGAAGATTCACGATTTCTACCGCAAGGTCATTACCATAAGACACAAGTACGAGGCTTTGAGAACCGGCGATTTCGAAACGCTCCTTACAGATGGCAAGGTATATGCCTATCTCCGCAGCGATGATGAGAACAGGATCCTGGTTGCCATGAACGATAACTATAGTGCAAAGAGCGTCGAAGTACCCCTGGGGAAACATGGATTCCGCGATGGGGCAAAGTTTGCGGACGAATTGAACGGTGGCACCTATACAGTTACAGACGGCGTTGTAAAGTTGGAGCTTGCGCCCTTCAAGGGAGCCATACTCGTAGAGAAGTAACAGAGCGATCTGCTGCGATTTCCATACGTATCGATTTCGTGTGTTTTGAAGTGCATACGGATAGCTCTCTATGGAGTATGGAAGAAGGTTCGCGCCCTACTTTACGATGATCAGCGAGTTCTTGAATCCGCCTTCCCAGTCGGTATCGGGATTGCTCGGATCGAGTACCCATCTTACCCCTCGATCTATGACGAACTTGTACTGATACCTTCCGGGCTTCAATGGAATGACGATTTCCCAGATGCCGTCACCGTCATCATCGGTCATGGGATCTATCGTCGGATCAAATCTGCCAGTGCCCTGAGTGCCGCACCAGTTGTTGAAGTCGCCTGCGAGGTTGATGAAACGAGCAGAGGGGGCTTCGTATCTGAACAGAATTCCGCCCTTGACGGGGTGAGGGGGCGGCAGCCGGTTTCTGATGACGCGCAGAAAGAGGCACCCTCCGAATGGAACAGTCATTAGTAGTATAAGCATCAGCATCAAAGCTCTTTTTATTCTACCGTCGATATTCATATATAATTCAGACCATCCTTCTTTCACTATCTATTAATTAATAACGAACTTGCTCGAACTTCAAGTGCCTTATGTTGTACGCTCGAACTTCAGGTTCAGGCCATATCAAAATCTGAATGTTGCTCTCAGCGTTATCATCTTTCTGTTGGCCAGAGCTTTTTCAGCGTCTGTCATCGTGGCATCTGGGTTCTCCCAGAGGTATTGGTTTCTGTAATCGTACCTCGCAGTCTGCCTCCCGTAGTAGTCGATGTCGAAGTTGACTGGGTCGAGGCCGTAAGCCAGGACTACGCTCACTTTTCTGTTCGGTTCATACTTGAATCCCGCAAAAGGCGATGTAAAGGTATTGCTCTGCGAAGAGCCTGCAGCGCGGTCGTTTTTGATGTAGATCGTTCTGATGTCGAATATAGTTGAGAGATTCTTCGTGATCTTAGCAGTTCCTCTGGAGATTGTCTCTATGCTCGAGCCTTTTTCTGAAAGCGATCCTGAGCCGTCGAAGCTTCTGTAGCACTGATGGATCTCTATGTTGAACCGATCGTTTATATCCCAGTTGACACCGGGGGCTATCGATCGTTCGTACTTCCACGTGTCGGTGTTTTCATAGGGGTAGTGATATTTGTACATATCTCTCTGGATGAACAGTAGCAGGTCGATATGTTCGTTGCTCCACTTTATGCTCAACTCGCTGTGGTCGTACGTGGAGGTTGGAGGATCCGAGACTATCGCACAGAATATGTGTTTGTTCGCACTGTCGGCCATAGCGAAGTTCGGAACTATCTCGCTCTCGTCATCACTTGCATTTGTTATGCTGTATCTCGTGTGATCGACCCTGAAATAGAGGTTCTCGCTGTACTTCTCTTCTATTCTTCCAAAGATAATCTGCGCATCCCTGTCGAGGATGGGAACATCTATAGGACCGTTGCCAAGGTCTATTCCCGAGCGATTGCTCGTTACGAATCCTTGTTGTTTTTTGCCCCTCAAGAATTCGAATTGAGGCCTTAGCCTGTCGTTCATCAGGTGCATTGTGAAATCCGCGCCTACGTAATAGGTTTTATCGTCGAAATTGAACCAATCGCTTGTATCACCCGTTTTGTCTATGTGTTTGTCGAGTCTGGGAATGCCTGTATTAGCCGGCGTGCTGCCGGTTCGTTTGGTGAAATCGAGCCACCACATGTTGCGACGCATGAAGAAGTCGGCACCTGTCGTGATAAGCTTGAATTTTCTCGAAAGTGTAAACCCGTAGAGGTCGGTCCCCGTATTGTCGAATAAGTCGGGGTTGTTGTAGATGTCATAGTCGTGAACATTGGCCAAAATCCCCTGAAAATCCAGACCGTACCTCTGGCTTGTTATGACGGCTCCTGCCGTTCCTTTTCCCTCTTTGAGATGGTCGTCGAATATCGTTCCCTGTAGATCCACGTCCCCGAAAAAGCTCAGTGGATCCTTCGATTGTAGTACCTCTTCGTTGTAGTAACCAAGGATATCGAAAGGGCCAGGTGAAATCTCTATATGGGCTTCGTCGAGATAAGCAGAGATGTTGTTCGGTTGAAACAGGTTCCTTCCGCTGTCGAACCTCATCCTCGTATAGCCGTGCAC
>NATK01000073.1 GCA_002085285.1 Candidatus Latescibacteria bacterium 4484_7 | reverse complement strand
CGTCGAATGCGAGAGGGGGTTCTCCCTCGGGGATGTATGGCTCTTTGACTACTATCGTGTATTTGCCGGCCGGCAAAGCGTAAACGGCTATATCGAGGTCGTAGAGGCAGAGGCAGTCGCATAGGCTCGCCGCCTCGCTCTCGACGATTATCAATGTGTCGGAGAGGATCCTCGTTTCGACGAGGATCTCCTTCGGGCAGCAGTTGAAGGCCGCATTGATGTGCTTGAGCCTGAGCGTGTCACCCTCGTAGCCGTACTCCATGCAATCTTCTATGGCGCCTGCTTTGTTGCGCTTCCCCTGGTCGGAAGAATTGGTGTCAATTGAGCTTTTGCAGTCGGAATGGCCGATCAGTGCGCCGTGCGGCGAGGTGTGGGGTGCCGAGGGGGTTGTGTTATCCTCGCTTTCGCAACCGGAAAGATAAGCCGCAGCCATTAAGAGCGCTGTGAACAAGATAAACTTTTTCATGATTCCGTCCCTTCGTTTCACCTGGATCTATTTGAAGATTCCCTTGATCTCACCCCAGCTTTTATCATCCGTACCCACGGGTATTCCCTCTATCATAAAGTCCACCGAAAGCCCCGTAGGTTCTATGAGCTGTCCGAAGCAGGGCGATGAGTCGTTGCGCCAGAGCCCTCCGAAAGCCCTGTATTTGCCGGGCGTCGGCGCCGGCCCGGGAGTCACCCTCGTTCCTACGTGCCATGAGCTCGAGTACGATCTGCATTGACCGGGCGGGAGGCTGAACGAAGAAGGGTAAAGGTGCACGATGACAGGCTCGTAGTAGAGGGCCGAATCGAGGCACCCCGCCTGACAGAAAGATGTACAAGTATCCGGGTACACCCTGAACGCGCACTGCTCTTCCGTATCGAAGTCGAACGTAACGGTGTCGGTGCCTGTATTCTCGACGAGGTAGCAAAATCTTATCGTGTCCTGATCGGTGTAGTAGAACTTGTCCACTGCGAATGTGTACGTAATTCCGCCGTCGGTGTGGGAAACTGAGTTCATGTAGTCTGAGGGGATCGAGCAGACCCCGCCTTCTGCGATCAAGAAAGCGAAAACGATCGAAAGCAAGGGGTGCAGCACGTCAAACTCCTTTTTGCCGCAAACAGGTAGCCTTTTTCCACTTCCGACCTTTCATCCGGCCGACAATCATTCTATAGGTATTTTATCATAAATCGGCGCTTAATTAAAGAATTAAAGGAATCGAAGACGGGAATGGGAAGAGACAAGGTAACCCCCCTGTTATTAGGAGTTATGATGTATCTTCCGTTCCCTTAAAGGAATCGAAGGTTAAGTTAATCCTTGATACCTTACAGTTGATTGATAAATAACGAGATCACCGAATAACAGGGGAGGGCAAATGAGCAAGGTTTCGTTGAATATCCTGATCGGGGGCGAAGCGGGGCAGGGGCTCGTTACGATCGGGCGTCTTCTCGCGCTGGATAGCCACCCGCAGGGCGTCCTGAAAGCTCATGGACTCCGATGGCTTTGCCATAGTGAAGTAGTCGGCGAGTTTCAAATCGGGCACTGATGTCTTTTGAGCGATCACGTGCTTCCCGGCCTTGACGTCCTCGAGGAGCTTTCTGTGCTTGAGCTCTTCGCCTGAAAATTCCTCCAGCGCTTCCTTGATCGCTGAGTTATCCACCTTCGCAGCCCATTCCTTATAGAACTCGTAGGTCTCGATCTCCTTTGCTATCGCGAAGTCGAGCACGTCTCCGATCGATTCGAATTTGAAGTCTTCCGCCATTATATCAGTCCTCCTTCAGATACCTGTTGATGAAATACGCAGCCTTCTTTCCCGCTGCTATAGCCTTTATGGCATCGTCAGGCCCCGTTTCGCAATCCCCTCCTGCAAATATTCCCTCGACGTTCGTCGTGAGCGTGTCCTCGTCGACCTCGAATGTGCCCCACCTCGTCGTTTCGACTCCCACCTGCTCGGCCATAACGTTTTCGACCTTCTGGCCTATTGCCATGATGCAGGTATCTGCCGTGATCTTGAACTCGGAGCCTTCGATCGGAACGGGGCGCCGGCGCCCGCTTTCGTCGGGCTCGCCGAGCTCCATGCGGATGCATTCGAGCTCGAGTTTGTCGTCCTTCTTCGAGATGATCGTGGGAGCCGTGAGAAATTCGAATCTCACGCCTTCCTCGCGCGCCTCCTCGACCTCTTCGTGCGCCGCGGGCATCTCTCGCTCCGTCCGGCGGTAGAGGACGACGACCTCTTTCGAGCCGAGACGCACCGACGTGCGGCAGACGTCCATCGCCGTGTTGCCGCCTCCTATGACAGCCACCTTTTCGCCGAGATTCGGCCTTTTGCCTTTGGCGATCTCGTCGAGGAAGTCGACGCCAACGAGGACTCCAGGCGTGTCGATGCCTTCTATTGGCATCGAGGTTCCCCTCTGGGCGCCTATCGAAACAAAGACAGCGTCGTAGTCGTCGTAGAGGTCTTTGAGGCTCACGTCCTCGCCGATCTTTACCTCGAGTTTCGTTTCGACGCCCGTATCGAGGATCGTTTTGATCTCGCGGTCGAGTATCGCCTTCGGCAGTCTGTATTCAGGTATTCCGTAGCGGAGCATCCCGCCGAGCTCGTCGTGCATCTCGAAAATCGTGGCATTGTGACCGTAGCTTTTCAGGTAGTATGCGGCAGTAAGTCCCGATGGGCCTCCGCCGACGATCGCCACCTTCTTGCCGGTCTGCGGCAATGAGTGGAAATCGGCGAGAATCTCTCGGGCCCTCGGAGCGGTTCTGTCGGTGATGTAGCGCTTCAGCCACCTTATCATTACAGGTTCACCTTCGCGACCGAGGGGACATGCATCCTGGCAGCGAGCCGTGCATATCCTGCCGCAGCTTTCGGAGAATGGATTCGTTTCGTATAGTATCCTCAAGCCCTCTTCGAGGTTGTTGTCTCGAATCGACTTGATGTACTGCGGCACATCCATGTGCGTGGGGCAGGCCTCAATGCAGAGTCCGCACTCGATGCATCTCATCGCTTCTCTGCGAGCCAACTCGTCGTCGTATCCTTCTGCTACCTCTTCGAAGCTCCGGCGTCTCACCTCGGGCTCAAGGACGGGCATGTCTGTCTTCACCGGCTCTATGAGCCACGTTTCGTCTCTGCGCCTGTAGCCCTCGGAGCTCTGGTCCCAGTTCTTGTCGTCCACACCGGGTGTGAAGACGAATTCGTCGCCGTCGGGTGAGATCCAGTTGTACTTGTTCGACATGCCGAGCGATCCAGTGGGGCAGATGTCCACGCAGAGGGCGCACCAGCAGCACCTGCCATAGTCAATCCTCGGGCGGAGCCCCGAGTCGCCGTGCCCGCTCTTTATTCCCTCGACGGGGACCATGTCTATCGCACCATTCTGGCATATCCGCGAGCAGCTTCCGCAGCCGATACATTTACCGACGTCGTTTATATGAAACCCCCTGTAGCCGGGAGCGCCCCGCCTGACTTCCTCGACTGGCCTCTTGATCGTGAAAGGCTTTTCCAGCGTCCTTTTCCACGCATAGAATGGTGACAGCACATCTCTAAGGTTCATTCCTCTACCTTTCTATTGTCATAGCGGCCGCAGTCGAATTCTGTCGTCTGTTTCTTGACTCTGTATCGACGGCCGTTTCAACGGACTTGCGACAAGGCCCGAAGATCTTCGAACACTTCATCTTTTTCCCTGCGGTAACAGGGTTCATTTCTCTACCTCTCTATCTCCGGCGGGCACGTTTGGATCGACGTCATAAGCCCTGCGATGTCGGCATTGCTCACGCCGAGGGCGAGCCTCTCGAGCAGCGCCATTGCGTGCGTGTAGCTCGCTCCCCTGACGTTCACACGTCTCGGATACTCCGTTCCGTCCGATACCATGTAGTAGCCCATCTCGCCGCGTCCGCTCTCGGCTCGGACGTAGGTTTCTCCGGCCGGTATCCTCCAGTGAAAGACATTGGGCAGCTTTGCCCTGACCGGGCCGCCGGGCATGCGCTTGAGTATCTGCCTGATGAGTCTTATAGACATCAGTATCTCTTCTTTTCTCAAGACGGCTCTTTCGTAGACGTCGGATTCGCCGCCCACGATCTTTTCGAAGTCGAGCTTGTCGTAGACGAGGTAGGGGTTGTCTTTTCTTACGTCTATTGCGACCCCTGCGCCTCTCGCTGTACTGCCTGTTATACCGTAAGGCTCCACCCATGACGGCGGAATGTAGCCGAGTCCCTTGGCCCTCGCCTTGAATACGGCATTGTGGAACATCACCTTCTCTATATCGGAGATGATTTTTTCGATGCGCTCGAGGACAGCCTCTACGCGTCCGGCAAACCCTTCGGGGAGTTCGTGTCTTACTCCTCCGGGTATGATGTACATGTGGTAGATCCTGTGGCCGGTGAGTTCCTCGAAAAGGTCGAGGATAAAGTCTCTGTGCGCCACGCTCCACTGGCCTATCGTGCCGAGTCCGAATGCAGCAGCCTGCCCTCCGAGCCACATCGTCAGAAAAGCGGTTCTCGTGAGCTCGAGAACGAGCGCCCTGATCCATGCTCCTCGCTCCGGTATCTCTATACCGGCCAGTTCCTCTGCCGCTGCGGCGAAGAGGTACTCGTTGTAATCGGGCTCGGGCACGCAGATTCTACAGACGATCGGGAAGCACTGAATATATCGCCTTCGCTCCATCAGTTTTTCGAACCCGCGGTGGAGGTATCCGACGTGCGTCCTGCAGTCCACGACGACGTCGCCTTCGAGCGTAAGCTCCAAAGCCATGTTCCCCGTAACACCGGGGTGCTGAGGTCCCTGCCAGATCTTGACGTAACGTTCGCTCTTGAGGTCGAGCTTCGGCACATCACACCATGTGGGCTCCCATGGATTTGTCTCTGAAATTCTTCTTTCTTTCATGTCTATTTTCCTGTCTTGGGCTGTTTATGTATCCTCATCGGCATTATTAAAAGGGCCCAACGCCTAATCCTCGTCCTTTCCTTCTCTGAGCAGTTTCTGAATCCTTTTCTTTACCCTTGCTTCCAGCGGATAGTTCTTTTCTTCCATCGCCCTTGCCGGATCGTAGGTGACCCTTCCCTCTCGTGGGAAGTATGTCTCCTCAGCGTATTTCTTCGTATCGAAGTCCTTGCGCATCGGCGGGATGTTGTCCCACCCCTCGAGGATCATAGGTTCATCAACCCTGGGGCTGCCGGGAAAGTCTATGCCGAACATCTCCCGCAGCTCCTGCTGATAGACCCTCGCCGCAGCCCAGAGGTGATGGATGCTGTCCATGACGGGGTTTCTGCGATCGATCTCGGTTCTTACGCCTATGTCGCTATGCTTATCGTAGTTGTGCAGTATGTAGGTGAGCTGAAATATGCCTCTTTCGATGTAGTCGACCGCCGATATCATGACGAGGTGGCCGAATCCTTCGATGTCCCGCAGGTGTGTAGCGGCCTGAACAACCTCTTTGCTCGGCAGAGTAATGAAGGCGAGGTTGTCTCTTTCCACGTCGCTCTCCGTTACGGTGAATCTATCTTCCAATCTTTCCAAAAGCTCTTTCATAACACGTTGCCTTTTCCCTTTTTCGGTTATCGTCCAATCTCCATTTTTTGTTCCTTTTAGCTCTTTCTCGAGCACGGTTTCCTGCGCCGCCTCCGATCAGCGGCTCGACCGCTCCCAAACCGGAAGCGCTTCCTTCCACAAGCTACCAGTTGTACTCGGGCATATCCCAATCCTTAATGATCTTCTTCTGGTTTGCCTTGTACCAGTCGAACTTCTCGGCATAGCGGTTGGCGCCCTCCGCCTTGCCTGCCATTATGAGCTCCTTTAGCTTGTCGAAGCCCGCTATCAGCGACTCGGGTCTCGGCATACATCCGGTTACATAGACATCGACGGGGAGGTAGTAATCGAGCCTGTTGATTGTGTTGTAGCTGTCCCAGTACATACCGCCGTTGACGGTGCAGCTGCCGAGTGCGATTACAAACTTGGGGTTCTGCATCTGCTCGTAGCTTCTTATGACGCGCTTCAGCGATTTGACTGCGAGGTATCCGCTTATGATGAATAGGCCCGCCTGCCTCGGCGTGGGCCTCGGAAGTATCTTGAATCTTGATATGTCGTAGCGCGCTGTGAATAGAGGTCTGAGCTCGATTCCGCCGCACCCCGTCCCGTAGGCGAGTATGAAGAGCGAGTTCGCCTGAGCCCAGTTGTAGAAATCTCGTATGATCTTTCGGGTAGGAGGCGGTACGGGCTTCGGTCTTTCCGTGCAGAAAAGCTCGTCCATCTCGAACTCTTCGTTCATGTTTCTTTCCTCTGTCATTTCGCTCAAGTCTCCGTTTCCGTTTAGTAAGTGATCTGTATCGCAAGTCGATGCAGGCTTCGAGCTTCTTTCCTGCACCTCGGTTTTTCAATCACCAGCCGGTCATCAATCTTCTCCGCCATTTGCCGCCGGGTCAAAAGGCTGCAAGGGCACGGGAGCCGGCGTCAAGCGCCGCCGTGCCAAAAAGCTGCAAGGGCACTGGAGCTGGCGTCAAGCGCCGCTGTGTCAAAAGCGGCAAGCGCACGGTAGCCGGCGTCAAGCGCCGCCGTGCCAAAAGGCTGCAAGGGCGCTGGAGCTGGCGTCAAGCGCCGCCGTGCCAAAAGGCTGCAAGGGCACTGGAGCTGGCGGCAATAACTGCCAGCCCGAATGATCAAAACACATACACGAGCACTGCAATGATTCCTATCGCCGTAGGGGCCTTGAGGAGCCATCTCACCGACTGCTCCACCCTGAACCTCGGGAATACCGCCCCTACGAAAACACACCACATAAATATCAAGAACGTTTTTACTATCATCGTGACGATCGATGTCGCTCCGCCGAAGAATAGGTCCATGAAGAGGACGAGCTTTGCTGCGGCGAATATCGAGCGGTTCGTCATCAAGAGACCGATGAAGGCACTCTGGAACTCAGTAGGAGGTCCGACCGGAATCTCCTGCGGGGCGAGATGTATGTCGAACGGCGAATGCATCATCATCCCGAGGAATCCAAGCATGCCCGCCGCCGTCGCCAGCGGATTCGTTATCATGTTCCAGTGCATGAAACCCCCCTGCTGGGCGGCTACGATATTCGTTATGGA
>NATK01000006.1 GCA_002085285.1 Candidatus Latescibacteria bacterium 4484_7 | reverse complement strand
TGCCACTTTCAGCGGCCGCATCCTTTTCAACTCTTGTAACTTCGAGATTATCAATTCCTTCGTTTGAAGAACCCGCGCCGCCTCCAGTAGCTGCACCTTGCGCAATACCGGCATCCGAAGAACCCGCGCCGCCTTCTGTGGCCGCACCTTCATCGGCTGCCCCCTCCCCGATTTCAGCAGCTCCTCCGAATTCTCCCTTCAATGACACTATGATCCGCTCGAGCTGCATTCCCAGAAGGAGCAACCCGATCGGAATGGCCGAATGTCCCAACAGATCCAGAATCTTTGTGAACGATTCCGGAGGATAAACATTGTACTGTTCGTACCTGAGGCAGCAAGAAATATCCCCACGGAAGACTGTAGAATCGATGATGCAACGACGTATGTGGCGGCGTAGATGAACCCTTTCTCTCCGAACGCGAGCATGCAGACGGGAATCCCGTAGAAGCCCGAGTTCATGAACATCGACGTCAGGGAAATCGCATGTCGTAGGGGCTTTGTCCCCCTCACCGCAAAAGCGACGATCTGCGAGACTATGAACAGGAAAAGCACAATCACAGAGATAAACAGAAACACCCTCAGTATAAGCGAATTGGCTACTTCAGCCCTTGCCGTAGCTATGTACACCAACGCCGGGCTGAGTATGTAGAGCTGCGCCCTCGAGAAGGCCTGCGTATCCACTTTGCCTAACCGGCTAAGAAGGTATCCAAAAAATATGATCAGGAATACAGGCAGGATTATATTGACGATAATCAATTTCTACTCTGTCAGTCCTTTTTGTCCTTGGGCTCTTCATCGGCGCTCGAACCCTCAGCCTCGCCCTCGCCTGCGCCCGGAGTTTCTCCGGCGTCGGGTGCAGATTCTTCTGCGGGGGCCTTTTCATCTGCTGCAGCATCTTCAGCGCCTTCAGCCGATTCCTCGGGAGCAGTCTTTTCAGCCGCTCCGGCCCCGGCTTCTTCCTCGGCAGCTTTCTCCGCGGAATCGGCCTCGTTCTCCTCATCTGCAGCGGCAGCTGCCTCAGTGGCGGTAGCGTCCACAGCAGACTCTTCAGCCTTTTCGACACCCTTCTCCTCTGGAGTGCCTTCGCCCGCACCGGCAGTCGGTTCTTTCCCGGCAGCCGCTTCAGCCCTGGCGGCTCCAGCGGCCTCGTTCTCCTCGTCGGCAGCGGCAGCGGCCTCTTCAGCCTCAGCCTCTTCTACAGACTCAACGGCTGCAGCCTCGGCGACTTCTTCCGCTTCCTTTTTGGCAGCCTCCTCTTCGGCCTTCGTCTTCGGCCCTTCGGGAATCTCTACCTTGTGATACTTCTTGCGCGCCTTCTTTTTCTTCTTTCTCGCCTCTTCCTCGGCACCCACGAGTTCGAGTATCGCCTTCTGGCCGGCGTCTCCCTTTCTCAAACCGAGCTTGAGAACCCTCGTGTATCCGCCCGGTCTATCGACATAACGAGGAGCAATCTCTTCGAAGAGCTTCTTCAAGACCCCGGGCTTCTGCACGGTCTTCGCCACGTGCCGCCTTGCAGCGAGGTCTCCGCGCCTGGCGAATGTGATCATACGCTCCGCCACTCTCCGCGCCTCCTTGGCCTTCGGTACGGTCGTGATGATCCTCTCCGACTCGAAGAGCGAGGTCACCATGTTTCGCAACATCGCCTTTCTGTGCGAAGCCGTTCTGCCCAACTTTCTCCCGTCTCGATTGTGTCTCATTGCTCCTACTCCTGTTCTGTCGTCGCAAATTTCGTTCTCTTATATCAGGCGGTCATCACTGCACCGGTCCGCCCGGCCTTCGGCACCATAGCTGCACCGGCTCGTTCAGCCGGCGGTATCCACAGCCGTCTTCCGCCTTCTAACCGTCTTTCTCTTTCGTCTTCTCGCCGCTCAGTATAGCGTCAACATCCATCCCGAGATGCAACCCCATACCGTCGAGTATATCCATAATCTCCCTGAGGCTTTTGCGCCCGAAGTTCCTGTACTTGAGCATATCGCTCTCCGTCTTGCGCACAAGCTCGCCCAGTGTCTTTATATTTGCCGCCTTGAGGCAGTTCGAAGAACGAACGCTCAGCTCGAGCTCGTCCACGCTCCTCGCCAGAAGCTCTTTCATCTTCTCGAATTCCTCGTCTATCTCTTCCTCTTCCTCCTCCATCGGCTCTTCCTCGAATCGGATGAAGAGAAGCATGTGATCCTTGAGTATCTTCGCAGCATACCCAAGAGCATCGTCGGGAGATACACTCCCGTTCGTCGTCACCTCGATGGTCAGCGAATCGTAATCGGTTCTCTGACCAACCCTCGTATTCTTTACTACGTAGTTGGCATGGATCACGGGGCTGAAGTTCGCATCAACCGGTATGAGACCTATACCGAAATCCTCGAGATTGTGCATCTCAGCCGGAACATACCCCCTGCCGTGACCGATCAGGATATCCATTTTGACCTTTGTCTTCTCCGTCGCCGTCGCTATGAGGAGGTCCTTGTTCAGGATCTCGATATCGGGATCCTCCTTGATGTCGGCGGCCGTTATTTCGCCCTTCTTCTCCACATCGAGATGCAAGAACTTCGGTTCGTCACAGTGCATCATAACGATGAGCTGTTTGAGATTGAGGACTATGTCGGTGACATCTTCCTTCACACCGGGCATCGTGCTGAACTCGTGAAGCACGCCGTCTATCTTGACGGCGGTGACCGCCGCCCCCTGAATCGAAGATAGAAGCGTACGACGCAGAGCGTTGCCGATAGTATTGCCGAAGCCCCTCTCAAGCGGCTCGACCTTGAATCTCGCAAAGGTGGGTGTCAGCGACGCTTCGTCGAGAACTATTTCCTTAGGCATCAAAAGATTACGCCATTTCATCTGCCAGTTCCTCCTTAGGCACCCGTTTATCCGGAGCACATGGACCCGGACGGTAAATTTGAACGAAATGCTTACTTCGAGTAAAGCTCAACGATGAGGTTTTCCTCGATCGGGACGGGAATCAGATCTCTCGTCGGCTCTTCGAGATAGACACCTTCCTTCTTGTTGATATCTACAGAAATGTACGGAACGGTCGTCCTCGCCCCGAAGCTCTTGAGACTTTCCTCTATAACGAGCAGGTTCCTGCTCTTCTCTCTCGGTGCCACCCTGTCACCCGGCTGCAACTGGTATGAAGGTATGTTCACCTTCCTGCCGTTCACCTCGAAGTGATTGTGCAGGATCAACTGACGGGCGGTAGCCCGGGAGGGAGCAAAACCCATCCTGTAAACCATGTTGTCCAATCGAGATTCGAGAAGCTTGAGAAGGTTCTCGCCTGTGATACCCTTCATACGCTCAGCCCGCTTGAAGTAATTGCTGAACTGCCTCTCCAACAACTGGTACATACGGCGCAGCTTCTGCTTCTCCCTCAACTGGAGTCGATAATTGCTCCGTCTCGAATATCTTGAACGACCGTGCTCACCGGGCGGATAGTTTCTCTTCTCCAGAGCACACTTGTCCGAATAACATCTATCCCCCCTGAGGAATAGCTTGGTCCCTTCTCTTCGGCAAAGCTTGCATTTGGGACCCAAGTATCTCGCCATTTACATTAACCTCCTTGAAACCCTTTCTGTCGAATTCGATATAGCTATATTCTTCTTCTCTTCTTCTGTCGGACGCCGTTATGCGGAACCGGCGTGCAATCCTTGATTCCCGCGACATCGAGTCCTGTAGCCCTCAACGAGCGGATCGCAGCCTCTCTGCCCGGGCCGGGGCCCTTGATCCACGCCTCGACCTTCTTCATTCCAAGGGCCATAACCTCACGCGCCGCCGTTGCTGCAGCCTGCTGAGCCGCGAACGGCGTGCTCTTCTTCGAGCCCTTGTATCCGAGCTTGCCCGGGCTGCACCACGCCACGACGTTTCCCTCACGGTCCGTTATCGTGATGATCGTGTTATTGAATGTCGATTTGACATGGGCGATACCATAGGCATCGACCTTTTTTACCTTTTTCTTCTTGCCTTTCTGGGGTTTTGCCAACTGGCAACCTCCTTCACTGTTCCTTTGATTTAAACCGATTCAACAATTCATTTATTTATCGATCTTCTTTCGAGCGATGCACGATGCCTGCAAGTTCAAAAAGCGGTTATCCCATCGAGCGAAACGGCCGCTCACACGGGTGCGACCGTCGAAGGTCTTGCGCCCGGGGACGACACCTCGAGCGCGGCCAAGGCTACTTCTTCTTCTTTGCGCCAGGCCGCGTTCTCGGGCCCTTCCTCGTTCTCGCATTGGTGTGGCTCCGCTGACCTCTTACCGGCAAACCCATACGGTGTCTCAGCCCGCGATATGCACCGATCTCCATGAGACGCTTGATATTCATCGTTATTTCGCTTCTCAGCGAGCCCTCTACCTTGTACTCGTCCTCGATAATATCCCTGATCTTAACAAGCTGCTCCTCTGTGAGCTCCTTCGTCTTCTTGCCCAAGGGCACGCCGGCCTTCTCACAGATCTTCAACGCACTGGAACGCCCAATCCCGTAGATATATGTGAGGGCAATCTCAATATGCTTGTTGTCGGGAATGTCCACTCCGACTATTCGAGCCACTGACACGCTCCTTTCATTCTACCTGTCCAATCAACCCTGACGCTGCTTATGCTTCGGGTTTTTGCAGATCACCCTGAGCACGCCTTTTCTCTTAATGATCTTGCAATGTGGACAAATCCTTTTTACAGAACTTCTCACCTTCATTTTGATTACTTCCTCTCCTGCTCGACCGGTCACTTGTACCGGTACGTGATCCTGCCCCTCGACAAATCGTAGGGACTCAATTCGACCGCAACCCTGTCCCCAGGCAGAATCCTTATGAAATGCATCCTCATCTTGCCCGAAACATGGGCAAGAACGATATGCTTGTTCTCCAGCTCCACACGGAACATCGCGTTCGGCAAAGCCTCGATGACCGTTCCTTCTACCGGTATCCCTTTTTGCTTGACCATGAGGTCTTACCTGCCTAACTGCTATCTCTTCTCTATTCCCTCAATGCCCGATAGCGCGCACGCGGGAAACACCGCTGCACCGAGCGGCAACTCTACCTTGTGAGGATCTTGTGACCTTCCTCCGTCACCGCCACGGTATCCTCGAAATGGGCGGAAAGTCTCCGGTCCGCCGTAACATAGGTCCATCTATCCTTCTGCACAATCACTTCAAAGGTTCCTTCGTTCAGCATCGGCTCGATGGCAATCACCATCCCCGGCTTGAGAATCGGGCCCCTTCCAGGAGGGCCGAAGTTGGGAACCTGAGGCTCCTCGTGCAGCATCCTTCCGACGCCGTGTCCTACGAGCACCCTTACGACGCTGTAGCCGTTAATCTCGGCATGCGTCTGGATCACGTTGGAGATATCGGAAAGATGGTTTCCTGGTCTCACTTTGTCAATAGCAAGATCCAGAGCCTCCTTCGTGACCCTTATCAGCTTCGCCGCCTCTTCACTCACCTTACCGATCGGGTAGGTGCGAGAGGCATCGGAGTAATACTCCCTGTAGAGCACCCCCATATCGACACCGATTATATCGCCTTCGCGAAGTTCCCTCGGCCCGGGGATGCCGTGTACCACCTCTTCGTTCACCGAAGCGCAGACCGTCGCGGGATACCCCTGGTACCCCTTGAATGCAGGCAACGCTCCCTTCGAACGAATAAATTCTTCAGCAGCCCTATCGATCTCGCCCGTCGTAACACCCGGCCTGAGCATGGGCTCGATTGCCTCGAAGCAATCTCTCAAAATCTCGCCGCTCTCTCTCATCAGATCGAGCTCGGGCTTGCTTTTAATAATAATCATTTCAAAGCGCGGATTATCTCCGCTGTTATCTCCTCTATCTTCCCCTCGCCGTTCACTGCAACGAGGTTGCCCTTCTTGCGGTAAAAGTCTATCACGGGCTCCGTCTGCTCCTTGTAAACGTCGAGCCTGTGTCTTACCGTTTCCTCTCTATCGTCAGGTCTTATTACGAGGTCGGCGCCGCACTTGTCGCACTTGCCATCGACCTTCGGTTTCAAGGTTTCGAGGTTGTAAACCGCTCCGCAGACGGGGCAGACGCGTCTCGAAGTGATACGTTTTACGATAACCTCAAAATCTAGATCGACGAGGATCACCCTGTCGATTCTCTCTCTTCTTTCATCGAGCATTCCGTCGAGTGCCTCGGCCTGCGGCATCGTTCTGGGGAATCCGTCGAGGATCCACCCCGAATCACCGAGCCTGTCGAGCTCGTCGCCTATCAAACCGAGCATCAACTCGTCCGGAACGAGGGCGCCTTTCTCCATGTAACCCCTGGCTTTAGCGCCGAGCTCCGTCCCGTTCTTCACCGCCTCACGAAGGATATCTCCAGTGGAGAGGTGCACGATGCCGAGCTCTGACGCCACTCTAACGGCCTGTGTGCCCTTCCCTGATCCCGGAGGTCCTATGATCAAAAGATGCTCTTTCGACATCTGCTATCCGTCTCCTTCTATCTTCTGCCGCGCAGGCGGCCCTTCTTCATAAATCCATCATAGTGACGCATCAAGAGGTGCGTCTCGATCTGCTGGAGGGTATCGAGCATCACACCCACAACGATCAAGAGCCCCGTACCTCCGAAGTAGAACGGAAGCCCTCCCCTGCGCATCATTATATCGGGCAGAATCGCTATGAATGCGAGGAATATGGCTCCGGGAAGCGTGACGCGTGTCAGGATCCTGTCTATGTAATCGCTCGTCCTTCTGCCCGGCCTGATGCCCGGTATGAATCCGCCGTACTTCTGCATGTTCTCCGCGAGGTCGACGGGGTTGAGGATAATCGCTGTGTAAAAGTACGTAAAGAAAATGATTATTATTGCATAGAGCGATTGATAGAGCAATGTCCCGGGGGACATTATCGACTTGATATTCATAAAGAAATCGCTCTTAAAGAAAACTGCGAGCGTGCTCGGGAACATGATGATCGACTGGGCAAAGATTATAGGAATAACGCCCGCCGTGTTGACACGAAGCGGAATGTAGTTGGTTCTCCCTCCGTAGACCTTCTTGCCCACGATTCGCTTCGCATACTGGACGGGGATCCTCCGCTGCCCCTGAGTTATGAGAATCACCGAGGCAATCACAAATATCATTATGACGAGCAGGAAGATCAGCCTGAACGGCGTCAGCGTGCCTACCTTCAAGGCTCGCCAGGTGTTGAGGAAATAACCGGGGTAACGGGCGATAATGCCGATCATGATGATGAGCGAGATGCCGTTGCCGATTCCCCGTTCCGAAATCTGCTCGCCGAGCCACATGACGAAGATCGTTCCGGAGGTCATCGTCACTATCGTCATGAACCGGAAGAAGAGTCCGGGGTGAGGAACAACCGAGGCTCCGCCGACAGTGAGGTTTTCGAGAAATATCGAAATACCGCTCGCCTGAATGATCGAAAGGAGCACCGTTCCGTACCTCGTATACTGCGTGATCTTCTTTCTGCCCTCTTCACCCTCCTTCGCCAGCTTCTCGAAATAAGGAACGACAGCCTGTAGAAGCTGGAGTATAATCGATGCGCTGATATAAGGCATGATACCGAGGGCGAAGATCGTCGCTCGACGCAGGTTGCCGCCTGCGAAGAGGTCGTACAGCGCGAAGATCGTGCCCTGCTGGTTGCTGAAGAACGCCTTCAGCGCTATAGGGTTCACTCCGGGGGTCGTTATGTGACCACCGATACGATAAATGACCAGAAGCCCCAGTGTAAACAGAACACGCCTCTTGAGTTCCGGGATACTGAATATATCCTGAATCTTCTTAAACATTAAGCCTGCTCCTCGTCACCTGCTCTATTGACCGCCGATGGATTGATCAAAGTTATCGTTCCGCCCGCCTTCTGCACGAGCTCCGCAGCCTTCGTGCTCGCAGCCTCGACCTCGATATCGAGGGCGACCTTCAGTTCGCCCTTGCCGAGCAGCTTTACAGGCAACGAGGCTTTGCTTATGATACCGGCTTCCAAAAGAGCACCTCTGTTGACCTTTGTACCTGCTTCGAACTTGTTCAAAGAATCGACATTCACCACCTGGTACTGCGTTCTAAAGATGTTGGTGAATCCCCTCTTCGGAACCCTCCTCTGCAGCGGCATCTGGCCGCCCTCGAACCAAGGAGGACGATTGCCGCCGGAGCGCGAACCTTGTCCCTTGTGACCTCTGGTCGCAGTCTTCCCGTGACCGGAACCTGGTCCGCAACCGACCCTCTTTCTGCTCTTCACAGCTCCCTTTGGAGGTTTCAACTCGTTAAGTTTCATTTGTTATGGCTCCTTGCTCTCTTTTGCTTCAACAGATTCGACGACGGAAAAACCCTGTCCGGCACCTTCCTTCTCTGGAACGCTCGATTCGTCCACTTCCTCCCAGACTACCAGATGGCGGACCTTCTTCAGCATTCCCCTAATCTGAGGAGTGTCCTTTTTGTACAGGGTCATATAGTTCTTTTTGAATCCCAGAGACTCCATTACCACCCTGTGCTTCTTTCTCTGGGTTCCGATGATGCTCTTTACCTGAGTGATCTTCAAAATATTTCCCATCTTATCTTTCCTTTTCCTCTTTACGCCGCCGGAGAGACAAAAACCATCCTGACCGGCGTCGCTGGAAGTATCATGGACCAGAGTCTATCAAACGGTTCCAGGGCCTGCTTCGGCCTGGGTGCTCTGCTCCGCGTTCTGCTCTACGGCCTGCTCCGCGCTTTTCGCCTCGGCCTTCTCCTGCCGCTTCAATCCGAAGAGCTCGCCTATCGACATCCCTCTTCTCTTTGCAACGTCCGCAGCACTCTTGAGATTCTTCAGCCCATTCACCGTCGCCTTTACCATGTTGTGCGGGTTGTTCGAGCCGAGCGACTTGGTAAGGATGTCCTTTACCCCTGCGACCTCGAGCACCGCTCTCACTCCGCCGCCGGCGATCACACCGGTACCTGGCGCTGCAGGCTTGAGGAGCACTCTCGCCGCTCCGAATCGACCTATTACCTGATAGGGAATCGTCCCGCCTATCATAGGGACACGGATCATGTCGCGCCTTGCCGCTTCGGAAGCCTTACGGACCGCATCGCTGATCTCGTTCGCCTTGCCGAGCCCAACGCCGACCTTCCCCATCCCGTCGCCGACCGCTACGAGAGCGTTGAAGCTGAAACGCCTCCCGCCCTTAACGACCTTTGCGACTCGATTGATGTGAATCGTCTGCTCCAGAAACTCAGGAGTCAATGCGTCTTGCCTGTTTTGTCTTTCCAACTACACACCCCCATGGGTGACTGCATTTTCATGCAGCGCCTACGTTAAAATTCCAATCCTGCCTTGCGGGCGGCCTCGGCGAGAGCCGATATCCGCCCGTGGTAGATGTATCCTCCCCTGTCAAATCTAACCTTCTTTATGCCCTTCGCAATCGCCGCTTCGGCTATTGCCTTGCCCACGGCCCTGGAGCGAAGGATCTTTTTGCCAGCCGCCTTCTTCTTGCCCTTTCCCTTGCCGTTCTCTTCGGTGTCCGAAGCGGGAGAGGGCAGTTCAATCTTCAAGCTCGAAGCCGAAACGATCGTCTTCCCTTCATCGTCATCGATGATCTGAGCATATATGTGGTTGAGGCTTCTAAAGATACTGAGCCTCGGTCTTTCCGCGGTACCCCATACCTTTTTCCTGACTCTGAGGTGCCTGCGAAGCCTCGCCAATCTCTTTTCTCTCACCTTGTCTCTCACTTCAATCAACTCCTGCTCAATCAGTCTATCAGTTCATTCCTCTTCAAAGGAGGGAAACCCTCCAAAAAACACCACTTCAATTAAAAGCCGGTTCCGACGGCCGCCTTGCCAGCCTTTCTCCTAACCTGCTCACCGGCGTATCTGATCCCCTTGCCCTTGTATGGCTCGGGCGGACGAAAGCCCCTTATCTCGGCAGCCGTCTGTCCCACCTTCTGCTTGTCTATGCCGATGATCTTTATCTTCTTCGGCTCGGGGACCTCGATAGTGATCCCCTCCCTCGGCTCGTAAACGACAGGATGCGAATAGCCGAGAGCCATAACGAGGGTCTTGCCCTTCATCTCGGCTCTGTACTCGACTCCCTCGATCTCGAGATCCTTGACGAAGCCTTTCGAAACGCCTTCGACCATATTGGCTATGAGGGTCCTCGAAAGCCCATGAAGAGACTTATGAGTCTTTGATTCGGTCGGGCGTTTGACGACAACCTCGCTTTCGCCGACCTCCACGATCATGTCCGGGTGGAGTATCTGCTCGAGCTCTCCCTTGGGCCCCTTGACCCTTATGACATTGTTCTTCAATTCAACCGTTACACCCGATGGAATCGGAACCGGATTCTTTCCTACCCGTGACATGCCTCACCTGACCTCCAGAATATCAAAAATAGTTTCTCTCTCCGTCGGCGCGGATGAACGACCGCTCCACCGACTCGCAATAATTAGTTCACAAAAAATCTCATCCATCAAACAGCCTTTACCAAACGTGGCAGATCACTTCTCCGCCGAGACCGAGCTCCCTGCACTCCTTGTCCGTCATAATGCCTCTCGATGTGGAGATGATCGCCGTGCCGTATCCGCCCATCACTCTCGGGATCGACTTCTTGTCGACATAAACCCTTCTGCTCGGCAAACTGATACGTTTCAATCCCTCGATGGCGCTCTCGTTGTTCTCGCCGTACTTCAGGTAAACACGCAACTTCCCCTGCACCTCTTCCTCTATGTATTTGACGTTCTTCACGTAGCCGCGTTCGAGGAGTATCCGTGCGATCTGCGCCTTCATCTTTGAAGCGGGGATATCGACGTAACTCTTCTTTACCCTTATAGCATTTCGCATCCGGGTCAACATATCAGCTATAGGGTCTGTCATCATAAAATCATCACCTCAATCTTTATTATTGACTACCAACTTGACTTGACCACACCTGGGATCTTGCCTTCGAGGGCCAGCTCTCTGAAACAGATACGGCAAACGCCGAATCTTCTGATGTACGCCCTTGGTCTTCCGCAACGCGAGCACCTGTTGTAATTGCGAACCTTGAACTTCTGCGGTCTCTTGGCCTTTGCTATCAAACTCTTCTTTGCCACTTGCTCTCCTTCTCTCTATCAGCTCTTCTTGAGAGGCATACCGAGAAGCACTATGAGCTCCCTCGCCTCTTCGTCCGTTTTTGCCGTTGTTACAATCGTTACGTCCATTCCCATCACCTGCATGACCTTGTCGTAGTCTATCTCGGGAAATATCGTGTGCTCCTTTATGCCGAACGTATAGTTGCCCCTACCGTCAAAGCTCTTGGGGTTCAATCCCCTGAAGTCCCTGATTCGCGGAATCGCCACATTCACCAGACGGTCGAAGAACTCGTACATCATGTCGCCCCTCAAGGTGACCCTGCAACCGACCGGAACCCCTTCTCTCAACTTGAACCCGGCTATGGAGCGGCGCGCCCTCGTGATCGAAGGCATCTGACCCGTTATCATGCTCAAATCCTTCATCGCCGCTTCGAGCACCTTGACGTCGGTCAGCGCTTCGCCGACACCCATGTTGATGACGATCTTTTCAAGCTTCGGCACCTCCATGACGTTCTCGTACCCGAACTTCTTCTCCAGCTCGGCGACAACCTCATCGAGGTACTTGCGCTTGACATTCGGTATGTACTTTTCTTCTGCCATAGCTTCCACCATTTCGATTTGCCGTTAAACCTATCTATTCCTCATCACTGATAATTTCGTGACACAACTTGCACTCTCTGACTCTTTTGCCGTCCGAGAGAGTCTTGATCTGAACCCTCGTCGGCTTGCCGCACTTGGGGCAGACAAGCTTGACATTGGACAGATGGATAGGCGCTTCCTTCTCGAGGATGCCGCCCTGATCCCCCTGGCTCGTCTGTCTCGTGTGTCTTTTGATCATATTGACCTTTTCCACTATGAGCTTCTGGGAATCGGGGAACACCTTGAGCACTCTTCCCTCCGCCCCCTTGTAGTTGCCCGAGACAACCTTTACGATATCGTTTTTCTTAATCCTCATTTGTTCTATCACCCTTTTTATATTACCTCAGGAGCGAGAGAAACGATCTTCATGTACTTTTTCTCCCTCAACTCCCTCGCCACAGGACCAAATATCCTCGTTCCTACAGGCTCTCCCTGCTCGTTCACTATTACCGCAGCGTTCTGGTCGAACCTTATGTAGCTCCCGTCCTTGCGTCTGATCTCTTTCTTCGTCCTCACGATGACGCATTTGACGATCTGCCCCTTCTTAACGGTGCCTCCGGGCATGGCTACCTTTACAGAGGCGCTGATGATATCGCCAATTGAGGCGTAACGCCTCCTGGTACCTCCGAGCACCTTGATGCAGCGCACACTCTTGGCACCCGAATTATCGGCGACAACAAGATTTGTTTCCATTTTAATCATCGTCGTCCACTCCTATTTGGCCCTCTCGATGATTTCCACAACCCGCCAGCGCTTGTTCTTGCTGAGCGGCCGGGTGGACATCACCTTTACCTTGTCACCAACCTTGCACTGGTTCTCTTCGTCGTGCGCATAAATCTTGGAGGTCTTTTTCACGATCTTTCTATAGACCGGGTGCTGGACAAGTCGCTCCACCGATATCGTAACGGTCTTGTCCATCTTATCGCTTACTACGCGCCCGACCAGTGTCTTTCTCGGTTTCCTTGCTTCCATCTTCTCTCCCTGCTGACTATTGCGTATCGTTCGAAGAATCCTGCTCGACGGTTTCACCCTGCTTCGACTCTTCGACTACCGACTCCGCCGCTGTCGGCTCTTCGGCCTCTTCACCGGCGGATATCTTTTCACGCAAAACCGTCTTTACCCTTGCCAATTCTCTCTTTGTTTCTCTGATCTTCAGAGGATTATCGAGACGTTTTATGGCAAGCTGAATGCGCAGATTCGCCGCCTCTTCGGCCAGCTCCTCCTCGCGAGCCTTCAGCTCCGTTATCGTCAATTCTCTTAGTTCAGTGGCTTTCATACCAAATCCACCCTTTAGTGAAAAATCTATCCGGCTACCTTGCCTGTTCCAACGCGGCGTACAAACTTCGTCTTGATGGGAAGTTTCGCCGCTGCGAGTTCCATTGCTCTCCTTGCTATATCTATGGGCACACCTTCGAGTTCGAAGAGAATTCTGCCCGGCTTCACCACGGCCACCCAGTACTCCGGGGCACCCTTGCCCTTACCCATCCTCGTCTCTGCAGGCTTTACCGTGACCGGTTTATCGGGGAATATCCTGATCCAGAGCTTCCCCGCCCTCTTGATATGCCTCATGATCGCAACACGAGCCGCCTCGATCTGCCTGTTCGTTATCCAGGCGGGTGCCTCGGCCTGAAGGCCGTACTCGCCGAAGCTGATCTTCGACCCTCTCATGGCGATGCCCTTCATGCGGCCTCTCTGCTGCTTGCGGTACTTTGTTCGTTTTGGCATTAAC
Organism: Candidatus Latescibacteria bacterium 4484_7; assembly: GCA_002085285.1. GTDB lineage: Bacteria > Krumholzibacteriota > Krumholzibacteriia > Krumholzibacteriales > Krumholzibacteriaceae > 4484-7. The sequence continues at coordinate 4,433 of NATK01000006.1, read as the reverse complement.
ATAGTTCTTCAACTCCCTCTATCGGGCCTTATCTCATCTTAGAGCCTTCCTCGATCGCCGTTTCACTGAGCTTCTTCCTGAAATCCTTCGGAAACAGCTCCCCGAGATATATCCATACCTTTACGCCTACCGTACCGTACGTGGTGAACGCCGTCGCCCTCGCATAGTCTATATTAGCTCTCAATGTGTGCAAGGGCACTCTGCCGTCCATATAACCTTCGCTTCTCGACATCTCGGCACCGCCGAGACGGCCGGAGCACTTGATCTTGATCCCCTGCGCGCCCATCCTCATCGCCGAGGCAATCGCCTTCTTCATCGCCCTACGATAGGAGACGCGCTGCTCGATCTGGCCAGCTATGTGCTCGGCTACGAGCACGGCGTCGAGCTCTGGGCGCTTTACCTCTTTGATATCTATCTGTACCTCTTTGCCGGTGAGGTGAGCGAGCTCTTCGCTCAAAAAGTCCACCTCGGCCCCTTTCCTCCCGATCACCATACCGGGTCTTGCCGTGTGGATATGTATCCTGACCTTGTCACCTCTCCGCTCTATTTCGATCTTCGAAACGCCCGCTCTGGCGAGGCGCTTCTTGACATACCTTCTAACCGTTATATCCTCTTCGAGCCACTGCGAATAGTTCTTCGTAGCAAACCACTTTGAATCCCATATCCGGTTTATACCGAGCCTCAAACCTACGGGATTAGTCTTCTGACCCAAGATCGCCTCCTCTTTCCTTTTTTCTCAACTCATCCTTCTTCGAATATTTCGTTCTCTAACGAACCGATTTAGAAAATTATCCCTCGTACAATATTATTTCTTCTTTTTCTCTTCCTTCGCCATATCCTCTACGACTACAGTTATATGGCTGCTTCTCTTGCGAATCCTGTACGCTCTGCCCTGTGCCCTCGGGTGAATCCTGTACATCGTCCGCCCCTCATCTATGAAGATTTTCTTTATGCCGATCTCATTCGGCTCTATAGGGTGATCGAGTTCCTCTGCAAGGTTGTGCATCGCCGCAACTACGACCTTGCCTATGTATACGGCAGCCACCTTGGGTGTAAACTTCAATATGTCAACGGCGTCCTCGACCGTCTTTCCTCTGACAAGGTCTGCAACGAGTCTTGCCTTACGAGGTGGCACCCTTACGTGCCGCGCAGATGCGCGTGCTTCCATTTCGAATTACCTCCCAGTATCTACTTCTTCTTGCTCGTATGTCCTCGATAGGTCCTCGTGGGAACGAACTCCCCGAGCTTGTGACCCACCATATTCTCGGTTATAAAGACCGGTATGAACTTGTTGCCGTTGTGAACAGCCAGCGTATGCCCTACAAACTCTGGGGAAATCGTTGACCTTCTCGCCCACGTTTTCATAACCTTCTTTTCCCCGGTCCTGTTCATCCTCTCGATTCGTTCGAGAAGCTTCTCGTCGATAAAAGGACCCTTCTTCAATGATCTGGCCATCTACCCTCCAAACGAAATCTTTCCAACAACCTTTTCTGGTATCGCATCGTTCGATACCTGCTCTCTTATCTCTTCTTCTTCCTTCTGTGCACGATAAATTTGTCAGAAGGCTTCTTTTTCTTTCTCGTCTTGTAACCCTTGGTCGGTTTGCCCCACGGCGTAACAGGGTGTCTGCCTCCGCTGCTCTTTCCCTCGCCGCCGCCGAGAGGATGATCGATCGGGTTCATCGCTACGCCTCTCACCTTCGGCCTGCGCCCGAGCCATCTCGACCTTCCAGCCTTACCGTAGGATACGTTCTCGTGGTCTATGTTGCTCACCTGGCCAACCGTAGCATAACAATCCCTTCGAACCATTCTGATCTCGCCGCTGGGCAGTCGAAGCATCACATAGTCACCCTCTTTGGCCATGAGCTGAGCGTAGGAGCCCGCGCTCCTCGCCATCCGTCCGCCCCTGCCCCTTACGAGCTCGATGTTGTGAACGAAAATGCCCGTCGGGATCTTTTCCAGAGGCAGCGAGTTCCCCGGCTGAATATCTACATCGGGTCCCGAGACCACCGTATCTCCGATCTTGAGTCCGTGCGGTGCAAGTATGTAACGCTTCTCACCATCCGCATAGTGTAGCAGCGAAATGAAAGCGGAACGATTCGGGTCGTACTCGATCGATACCACCTTTGCCGGCACGCCGAACTTGTCACGCTTGAAGTCAATTATACGGTAGCGACGCTTGTGACCTCCGCCCATTCGCCTCATCGTTATCCGGCCGGTGTTGTTCCTGCCGCCTGTCTTCTTGACTGGAACGAGCAGACTCTTCTCCGGCGGCTTCTTCGTCAGCACCGAATAATCGGTTACCGTTTTGTACCTCGATGCAGGTGTCGTCGGTTTGAATTTCTTAATAGCCATTGACAGTTCCTTTTTTAAACCTCTCCTAAAGGTTCTCGATCAACGATCTACCTTTTTATACCTGGTCAAAGATATCTATATTCTCCCCCTGCGCAAGCGTCACTATCGCCTTTTTACGATCGGGCTGCTTGCCGGTGAAACGACCCCCCTTGTTGAAAGTCGTCTTCTTCTTTCCGTGGATCTTCAATGTCTTCACGTCCTTGACCTTCACGTTGAAGAGTTTCTCCACGGCATGCTTGATCTCCATCTTGTTCGCCTTAGGCATCACCTCAAAGATGAACTTGTTGTCGTTCTGCTTGAGGTCGGTGCTTCTCTCCGTGATCACCGGTTTCAAAATGATCTTTGTAAGGTCGTTCATTAAGAAAACACCTCCTCGAGAGCAGAAAGCCCTTCACGAGTGAACATCAACACGTCGGCGTTCATGATGTCGTAGGCGTTCATGTTCCTGCTAAGAATGAAGTTCGCCCGGGGAATGTTCCTAAGTGACTTCAATACGTTTTCATCGAAGGCGTTCGTCACAAACAACACCTTCTTGCCGTTGAGACCCGTAGCTCTGAGGAAATCGTAGAAACGCTTCGTCTTCGGTTCCTCGATCGATACGCCCTCGACGACCACCACTCCCTCACTCTGCCCCTTGTCGCTCAATGCCGACTTGAGTGCGATGCGCTTGACCTTCTTCGGTATCGGCGCATGGAAATCGCGCGGCTGAGGTCCGAAAACGACTCCGCCCTTTCTCCATATCGGAGAGCTCCTTCTTCCAGCTCTCGCTCTGCCCGTGCCCTTCTGCCTGTAAGGTTTCTTCGTACTGAAGTTTACTTCGCCCCTCTGCTTGGTCTTCGCCGAACCGACACGTCTGTTTGCCAGATACTGTTTGACAGCCTGGTAAAGAACAGCCCTGTTTACCCCGGCACCAAACAGCGACTCGGGAAGATCAACCTCTCCCTTCAATTCACCGCTGAAATCATAAAGCTTTGCGCTAGCCATCTTTCTTCCTCTTGCAAACTTAAGATGAAACAGTAATCCTCAAAATTGTGTTCCTGCCGCCGGGGACCGCTCCCTTGACGAGCAGGATATTGTTCTCTGCATCGACATCAACGACTTCGAGATTTCTTACCGTGAAATTCTTGAAGCCGTGATGCCCGGCGAGCTTGTGACCCTTGAGAACCCTCGATGGGTAAGCCGCCATTCCTATTGAACCGGGGACGTTGTGAGACTTGGAACCGTGCGTTTTGCTGCCGCCACTGTAGTTGTGCCTCTTCACGACGCCCGTGTACCCCTTGCCCTTCGTCCTCCCCGATACGTTTACCTTCTTCGTTTCCTTGAAGATGTCGACACCGACCATCTGTCCGACCTCAAAGCCTTCCGTGCTGTCCACCCTGAACTCCTGGAGGTGTCTGTAAGGAGGCAGGCCGGCTCTGCGGAAGTGCCCTATCTTTGGAAGGTTCGACCTCGTCGGCGGCACCTCTTCGAATGCGATCTGAACAGCGTTATAGCCGTCCTTTTCCGTCGTCTTGACCTGAACCACCGGGCACGGTCCTACCTGTATCACGGATACGGGGATCGCACTACCGTCCTCGGTGAAAAACTGGGTCATACCTATCTTCTTTCCTATCAAGCCCTTCATTTCCTCCTCCAACATCAAACCTTGATCTCGATGTCGACGCCGGCCGGTAGATCAAGCTTCTGCAGCGCATCGACAGCCTTCGGAGTGACATTCGTAAGGTATATGAGCCTCTTGTGCACCCTGATTTCGAACTGCTCCCTCGACTTTTTGTTCACGTGTGGGGATCTAAGCACCGTATAAACGGTCCTCTTTGTCGGAAGAGGTATAGGCCCCGAAACCTCTGCGCCGGTACGCCTGGCGGTCTTTACGATCTCCTCGGCGCTTCTGTCCAGCGTGGAGTGCTCGAAAGCTTTGAGTTTGATTCTTATCCTCTGACCATCCAACTGGTAACCTCCATAATACATTCAGAACCGTTCTATTCCAGGATTTCGGTCACGACGCCGGCGCCAACCGTCCTGCCGCCCTCTCTGATCGCAAACCGAAGCTCCTTCTCCATCGCTATCGGCGTTATAAGC